>JAFTAM010000001.1 GCA_017458675.1 bacterium | reverse complement strand
GGGCCAGAGTTTTGCCGCTGGCTTCCTTCAGATTCCCCGTCGCCGGGGACACCCTTGCCTTTGGCTGTATCCTTCCCACTGCCGGGCGGATTAGGGACTTGCACCCATTAGAACGTGCGCTCGCTGGGCGCACCAAAAAAACAGGATCGTTTCGACGGTCCTGTTTTTTTATGCCCTTTATTGATAAAAGCTAGGGTTTGACGGTAAACGGCGCCTTGAGCGTTTCCAGGAAGCCGGTAAGCATACCCTCTTTATTCTCTATAACTTTCGTACTGCAGCCGCGCTTGGGAGCTATGGATAAAATAGCGTCGGCCATATCCTTTATCGAGGCGTAGCGCTTGGCGGCTTCCGTTCTGGTAGCCGTACGCACAATCTTCATATAATCGTCGCTGACAGCGGTATTGCTGTCCTTAATAGGCGTAATGTGAGTATAGCCCGTGGCCTTGGCAGGGTCGATACCCGTCACCAACTGGTGCATAATAACGCCCAATCCGTAAATATCGGTAGCGGCGCTGACAATACCGTCGGTTCCGTACTGTTCGGGAGCGGCGTAGCCAATCGTCCCCATGCGCGGGGCGCTGGTAGGCAGATTCATGAGCAGCTTGCCCAGACCGTAGTCCGTCAGAGCCACAAAGCCGTTGCTGGCCAGCACGACGTTGCTGATGGTGACATCGGCAAAAAATTTAATGGGCTTGCAGCTGTGCAGAATTTCCATGGCCCTGGCAATCTGATAAGCGATGCTCAGAGCGGCGTTCTCGGGCAGAGGACGGCGGCGCTCCCGCATATAGTTGCTCAGACGGCGTCCGGAAAGGAAATCAAAGACAAAATAGATATAGCCGTTTTCAATAAAGAAATCGCGCAGAGAGGTCAGATGCGGACTGGTAAAATCCATGTATTCCTGAGCGATAGGCTGAAAATAGGCGGAAATGACAGCCTTTTTTTCCGGGGCGTCGTAACCCTCAAGCTTAAATTCGCGAATGGCAAAAATCCGCTCGGAGTATGATACCGACTGACTTTTAAAGACTATGCTGTCTTCGACTTTTTCCAATACGCTTAAAAGCTTATATTCTCCCTGCAAAATGGGACGGCGTTCCTCTGTCATATTATTATCTCCTTAACTCGCTCTCTGCTTATGCCAAAATAACGATTCTAAACGACAATCTTTGAGAATACTGCAGAATTTGTTTTTTATCCTTGTTTGAAGACGTCTATTTAAATAAGCCGACAAATATTCTATTTGCCGTGCAATGCATATCTTAACACTCCGTTAATACCGGATTTTTGTTCTATTTTTTTATACATCTGAAAACCTTCGCCGTAAAGCTTATCGCGGCGGGAATCGATCTGCTTTGCCAGATCTTCGCGTCCCAAACCCAAATTGACTTTATAGCTAAGCCACTCGCAGAAACCCTCCTCTCTGGGAGTATCGCCTTTAAGGCCTTCCGCATGCATTCGGAGCCAAACATGGCCGCATTCATGAACCATTGTAGAATCGAGCTCATTGGGAGGCAGTCCCTGCAAAATCCAAATCTGAAACATAACGGTGTCGCCGCGCGGGAAGGTGTGCGTCATTCCGAAAATCATTGAAAGCTCGTCGCGATCTTTATTATGCGCATTCTTAAGCGAGGTTTCATCTACTATATGAACCGTGAGATATTCGGGAATGGTTTTTAATCTGGGACTGACATAGGCGCCAATAAGCTTCCAGGCCCGTCTCAGGTAAGGTTTCAGCTGCTTCTGAGTGGTTATGGCGTCATTGCAGTGATACTTGCAGGCATAGCGTCCGTCGCTGTATTTAACGCCGTTTTTAATTACCGGCAAAGAGCATAAAAAACACTTAGGCGCCTTGCGGGCCATACAGTCGGAGCATGCGATAAAATGGCCGTATCCGGTTACAGTATATTTTCCAATCGCCTTTTTCCCGCAGACCGAACAGACAGGACAGGAAGCTATATAATCCTTCTCGCAGAGATATGTGCCGTTTTCATTTTCGTAATACTTGCCGCTTATTATCTGACCGCACTTGCAGCATCTGGGAAGCGAAGCCTTATAATCCTTTTCGCAGAGATATTTGCCGTTCCCCTTATCGTAATAAGTGCCGTTTATAGCTTTGCCGCATTTGCTGCAG
>JAFTAM010000040.1 GCA_017458675.1 bacterium | reverse complement strand
TGTCCGCAGGTTAAAATGACCTGGAAATGCGATCTGGACTTTGTCTCCAGACTGGCAGAGGCCTGTAAAAAAGAGGATTTTCCGCTTCTGCTGATAGACAGGGAGCTTTCCAGACGCTATGGCATAAAGCCGGATATCGATCACGGTACCTTCGTCCCTCTGTATTTTATTGAAAAAACCGGTTTGAACGTGCCTTTAGTGCTTTTGGGCTATTCGGATGCCGACCGTGAGGAATACGCGCGTCTGGGCCGGATTGTCAGGGAAGTGCTTGAAGACGACGATGTGCCGACGGCCGTTATCGCTTCCGGAGATATGTCGCACCGTCTGCTGGCCTCGGGACCTTACGGCTTTAATGCCAAGGGACCGGTTTTTGATGAGATTATGGAGGAGGCTCTGCGGACTTGTTCTCTGGAGGTCCTTTCGCAGAAGCTGGACGCCGTAACCGTCTCAGAGGCGGGACAGTGCGGCTTAAATTCTGTATCTTGGCTGCTGGGCAGCCTTGACGGGGATGTAAATATCAATTTCCTCTCCCATGAGGGACCTTACGGCGTGGGCTATATTGTCAGCTGCTGCCTGCCGGCCGGCTGCGAGGTAGATCTTTGCTGCGAGGGCTGTGAATTTGACGGGGAGCGGCAAGACGAGGACGAGCATCCGGATATGCCTGAAAATAAGAAAGAACGATCCGGCAGAGTCAGAAAAGAGTCTGCAGGCGGGGTTGAGGCTGAGGACGAAAAAATGGAGGCCCATGTTTTATTAGCTAAGAGAAGCACGGAATTTTTTGTTAAAACCGGCGGTTTTTTGAGTTTTGATTTGGAGCAGTATCCCGAGCTCAAAACCCCGGCGGCGGTATTTGTCACCCTGAAAAAAGACGGCGATCTCCGTGGCTGTATCGGAACTCTGGCTCCGGTCTGCAGCAATCAGGCGGAAGAAGTGGTCCGCAACGCTATCCTGGCCTGCAGTCGGGATCCGCGTTTTCCCCCGGTTACCGAAGACGAGCTGCCGTTTTTGCACTATCATGTTTCGGTTTTGGGCGAGCCGGTTAAGGTCGCGGGCTATCAGGATTTAGACCCTGTAAAATACGGAGTTATTGTCAGCAAGGGCGAAAGGAGGGGCGTGCTTCTGCCGAATCTGGAGGGCATAACCACCGTAGAACGGCAGGTAGCTATTGCGTGCCGCAAGGCCGGGATCCGTCCCGAGGAAAAGCCCGAGCTCTTCCGGTTTGAAACCGTCGGCTACGGCGAATAGTTCTGTCAGGCTGAGAAGATTAAATTGAGCGCGTCAGAAACTGAAAAAATGCATAAAGACGCTTTGACCGTCCCGGATAAGGCCGAGGAAGCTGCGGCTGTGTCCGAAGAGGCGGTTTTGACGCGCTCTGAAGCAGATGCGCTTCCGGAGGCTGAGAATAACTTGCCACCGGCGGCTTCAGGCGATTCAAAGGCTAAAAACGCAGCTGGATCCGATTCAGCCAAGAGCGGAACGGACGGCGGGAGCGGTCTTCTCCCGGAAATGGGCGAAAAGCTGAAGGGCGATCTGATAGACAGGGTTATGGAGGCCGGAAGCAACGGAGCTCTCAGCATTACCTATAAGCTCCATGTTAAGCCCTGGCAGCTTCCCATTGCTCTGGCCTGTATTATTTTAGGCCTGATGGTGTCTCTGCAGTATAAGGCTCAGCAGAATACGGACGCCGCCATAAAGCTGGAGGACCGGCGCGAAACCTTGGCGATGGTGCGCACTCTTGAAGCCGAGCGCAATAAGCTCTCAACGGAGATTACGGACCTGCGCACGCGCATTGCCGGTCTGGAGGAAGCCTCCGGCCGCAACGACGCATTAAGCAAGCAGATTCAGGAGCAGCTGGGCCGTTCCCGCGTAGAAGCGGGCCTTACCGGCATGAAGGGACCGGGAGTTTCGGTAGTGCTCAGCGATTCGCCCCGCAGCGCTCCGGCCAATACCGACCCTTATTTTTACATAGTCCACGACGTCGATCTGCAGGCTCTGGTCAATGAACTGTGGGCCTCCGGCGCCGAAGCGGTCTGCATCAACAATCAGCGGGTCGTGACCCGTACCTCTATCCGCTGCGTCGGCCCGACTATTCTGGTCAACGGCGTGCGCATGGCTGCGCCCTATACAGTCAAGGGCATAGGCCCGGGAGATTTGGAGACGGCGCTGCGCATGCCGGGAGGCTTTTTGGACAGTATGTCCGCCCTGATAAACAACGGCGGGCAGGTGACGATTACTCGCATGGATTCTATTACAATTCCGCCCTTTGAAGGCAGTCTGGTCTTCAGATACAGCCAGGCTGTCGAGGTTGATAAAAAAGAATGACGCGCCGGCTTTAAAGTTTTGAGAAGGAACCGCAAGTGCTGTTAATTATTTTAGGATTGATATTGGGATTGCTGATGGGCTATTTACTGCCTTATCAGTTTCCTGTGGCAGCGGCTAAATATATTTCCGTGGCCTTTTTGGCAGGCTTGGATTCGGTTATCGGCGGCACCAGAGCCGGTCTGGAAAATAAGTTCAGATTCGGCATCTTTTTCAGCGGCTTTTTTGTCAACCTGCTGCTGGCGGCCGGAATTACCTGGGTGGGCGATATGCTGGGCGTGGAAATTTACCAGGCGGCGGTAGTTACTTTCGGCGTGCGCGTTTTTATCAATTTAGGCTACATAAGGCGGGATTTGCTCAATCAGAATAAGGATAAAGAAAAGTCCAGCCTGGAGTTCCTGACAGACAACCGCAAGGGATGATGTCAGTAAGTTAAGCAAAAATCTGTATCTTAACTTACAATAACGTAAGCGTTGCAGCCTACTTTGCACACAATCTATCATCCTGTAAGGAAAAACAACCTCCAATTTTTTGAGAAGCTGGTAGGTTATTCCATTTATGGTTGGAAGAGGGCTTAACTTTATGACATTGGTTAAGGATATTGGAAGTATTATGAACATATAGGAGGAATATAGTATTTATCCTGTCAATGTGATAATTGTATGTATGGAGAATGAACAATGAACAGATTTGTTAGGAAAAAGCACTTTCTGCGTTTCATAGCAGGAGTGCTGACTATGCTCTTTGCATTAAGCGCAAGTGCAGTTTTTGCCAAGTCGAAGTTTTCGCAGGAAGAGCTTGCATACATGCCTGCCGTACAGCTCATAGAACTGTTCAAAAAAGGTGAAACAACGCCCAGCGAAGTTTTGGAAGCACAGATTAGCCGTGTAAAGAAGTACAATGGCGAATACAACGTATCGCGTCGAGACTTGGTAAACGAGCTGGACACGTTCAATGCCGGCAAGGTCAATGCCATCACCTTCGACAACTTTGACGAGGCCAGGAAGCTGGCAAAGGAGGCCGATGAACGCTACCGGAACGGCTCTGCACGCAGGCTTGAAGGGATTACCGTCGGCGTCAAAGACGAGAATGAAGTCAAGGAATGGCGCGTTGATGCTGCGTCTCTTCTCCTAAAGGATTCCGAGCCGAGTGCCGCTGACGGTGCCATGATTCAGAAACTCCGCAAAGAGGGAGCGATATTTGTTTTTCAGACGACAGTACCAGAGCAGTACCTCAGC
>JAFTAM010000039.1 GCA_017458675.1 bacterium | reverse complement strand
GGGGACCCTCTGCCGGAGATGGTATTTTTTAAGGAATTCCCTTCATTGAATGTGCTTATCGGCGTATACCGCGGAGCGGTGGTGCAGCAGAACGATCCTCTGCTGAATTCTTTTCAGCGTTTCCGCAACGATTCTCTGCCCTGGCAGTATCCGGTTATGCTGAAATATTTTCGGTGTATTCCCGTACCCGTAACCGTCATGGCTCTTTGCGCTCTGCCTCTGGCTGGTTTTTATGAACGCCGCCGCAGGAAATGTGCCGGCGGCGATAAGAAGGAGGCTGAGCCGCCCGAAGCTCCGCAGGAGGGAGAGGCGGAGCTGCAGGCCAGAGATTTTGTGCCCTGGCTGGCCGGGGCGCTGCTCTTTTATCTGCTGACCCTGGGGCCTTATATTAAAGACGGCTATACCATGGATTACATAGATGCGGAAAATGGCGGCGTTCCCAATATTTATCTGCTGTTTTTCCGCTATTTCCCGGCTTTTTCCCGTCTGTTTTCGCCGGTGCGCCTCTGCGGCATGCTGACCGTCTGCTTAGGGGTATTGAGCGGCGGCTGCTTAACCGCGTTGGACGGCTTGTGGAAAAGGAGATATCTGACCTGGACGGCGGCGGCGCTGTTTGCGCTGGCTGCCTGCTTCAGCCTGGAAGTCTGCCGGGCCGTGCCGCTGCAGACCTGCGCCTTTAATATCCCCAAATGCTATGAGCGTCTGGGCTCTAAAAAAGCCATGTTTACCATATTTGAGGTTCCTATACGCACCGGCGATTACATGCAGTTATATCAGATAACTCACGGTAAAAAAATTGTATTCGGCTGGGCTGACGACGCGCTTCCCCATAATTTTCCCCAATCGGATCTTCAGACTTTCTGCGACGTCGATTTAGAACTTCCCAACAATACTTTTCTGAAGTATATTGAATCTTTAAACAGCAACCCAGACGGCGATATTGAGTTCGATTACAACGATTACCGGCATATGGTGGAAAATATGAAGCTCCAGTATATGGTCGTTCATGAGAGAAGCTGCTGGATTATCAATCCCAACGAGGGCGACAAATTTTATGAGGATTACTGCAGCAGCATAGAGGCTCTCTTCGGGCCTCCCGTCGATACCGATTATGAATATGTCGAAACCGCCGGCGGCGAATTCCGCTACCGCCTGGCTGTGTACCGCATCGATGAACTCAAACTTAAGCCGTAGTTTTATTATTTTCGGAGTCTGTCCGGACTTTCGTGGCGGCAGGTTCTATTATGAGGAGATATTATGAGCAGAGCGTTAATTCTTTTGGTCTATGATGAGATCGTCGGCTCCCGGCTGCTGTTTGACCGTCTGCCGCTGCAGGCCTTTGACGAGGTTCTGGTGGTCGACGGCGGATCGACTGACGGAAGCGTGGAATTTTATCAGTCGAAGGGGCTGAAGGTCGTGGGTCAGGAGGTTCACGGAAGAGGCGAGGCCTTCAGAGTGGGAGTGCGCAATACCGTAAGCTCGCAGCTGGTCTTTTATTCGCCTGACGGCAACGAAGATCCCGAGGATATCCTGAAGCTTTGCCGCTGTCTGGACGAAGGCGCGGATATCGCCATAGCCTCGCGTTTTATGAAGAAGAGCCGCAACGAGGAGGATTCTCAGCTTCTGCGCTGGCGGGCCTGGGTAAATATGGCATTTACGGCCATAGCCAATGTGCTTTTCCGTAAAGGCCGCTATATAACCGATACCATTAACGGTTTCAGAGCAGTCAGACGCGGCGTCTTTGAAGCTCTTAACCTAAATGAATGCGGCTTTCCCATTGAATATCAGATGAGCATAAGAGCCATGAAAGTCGGCTTTAATATTGTGGAAATACCTACCATAGAGGGAGACCGTCTGGGCGGAGAGTCCAAGTGCCGATCCTTCCCGGTCGGCATGGGGCATTTAAAGGTTCTTTGGGGAGAAATAAAGGCTTCGCTCAAAAAATGGCTGCCTTAGGTCTTCTGTCGGTAAGTTAAGGAAAAACAGGCTTGCAGCAGACATGCTTTACACAGGTTTTGTTTTGCGCTGAAGCGAGCGTCCGAGCCAAATGCAGCCGCGGAGCGAAGCGCATAATAAAATCGGCATAGCGAAAACAAGCAGAACATGATTGACAGATTCTTCGCTGCACTCAGAATGACAAGGGGCGCATTATCAAGAATGCAGAAATGTACTTGCTCCATTTTTAGCAATTTATTGCTTTAACTTTATGACGTTGGCCTTAGGTCTTTCTTTAGGAATCGCCGGCCAGTTTTTCCAGGCGTTTGGTTATCAGCTTGACAAATTCTGCGGTGTCTTTAGTCTCTAAATCGGAAAGGTCGTCGAGCTGGCCGCTGGCGGAGAGATACTGGCTGTATTCCAGCTGCTGCTCCGACATGAGGTCCTGCAGAATACTGTAGAAATCGTTGGCTATAGTGCGGTTTTTGGCAATATCGTATAAGACGGCTTTAATTTCCTCCGCCTGCTTCCTGGTCAGCTTTTCGCCGTGACGCTGCAGATAGGGAAGCCCTTCCAGAATATCGTAAAGGCTGTTGTCTTTTTGTGATTTAAAGAGCGGCCGGCTCAAAGGGGTCTGTTGATCCTTGAGGTTAAGGTCGCTTCCCGTTTCCGGATTCTGCGGCAGGCCCGGCTGAGACAGCGCCGCCAGCGCAATCAGCAGCGCAGACTGAATAACCGTATATTTTATCACCCTTGTGAAATTTAACTTCATAAATTTTAATTTCCTATGTCAGTTTTCGATAGCTTTCAGAGCTGCGGCTAAGGGATCGGTTTCTTCAAGTTTAGGTCCGCTGTCGTGCTTCATTCTGCCGCTTAAATAGACGTTTATGGTTTGCTGCTGCTGCGGAGTAAGTATCTTTTTGATTTCTCTGTAGGCTTTGTCTTCGCTGTCCTTGGCGTTTTCGATGCAGTTGACGTAATAGAGAATTTTTTTTGCCTGAGCCTTGGTAAGGGCTAAATCTCCGCTCTGCTCGGTAAGCAGATAAACCTGCTTGAGACTGCGCTCGTAAGGATTTCGGATAAAGACGGTGGGCTTTTTCTTCCTCAGCTTCATCTGTTCTTCGCTCAGACCGATCGGAATGTCGGAGGCGCTGAAGTTCTGTCCGGGTTCGGCCTTGTTGAATTTTGGATGGTTTTTTACAAAATTGATTTCCGCTTTAGCTATTTTGTCTTTGGGAACGGCCGCTTTCTGAGTAGAGCCGCTTGCCAGATCGTCATCCCGACGATCCTGCGCGGGCCGATTATGAACGGGGTGACGCTCGGTGATGTTTTCGGGAGCATTTTCTCCGAATCCGACGGCCAGATTGCCGACGTTTTCATTGTTTTCGCCCGTATAAGATGTGTTTACCGTGCGCTTGGAGCCCGGCGCCGGCCGATCCTGGAGATCGCCGTTGGAATTGTTGATTAAATTATCCTTGGAAACATTGGCCTGAATATGATGTTTGTCCCGGCGGCCCTGCAGCTTGATATCCAGATCGGCATGCGAAAGCGGCGCTACTTCGGACACTCTGTCCGAGGCGATAAAGCGAGCCTGCGCCGCCAGGAGAAATAATACGGAAATTACAGCGAATAATATTGAAAACTTAGTATGCACAGATACAGATTATAAATTATAGCGATCCTCGAATCAACCTGGAACGGCCTGATTACAGCTGTCTGTTGAAAAGCAGGTGATAATAATACAGCAGGCGTTCGCAGTTGTCTTTTTCCTGGAAATTGGCCTTGACCTTTTCATAGCCGGCTTCAGCCAGGCGTTGGGCCAGGGCAGGATCTGTGCAGACTTTTTCCAGGGCCTCGGCCATGGCCTTCGAATCGGCGGGAGGAACCAAAAGGCCGTTCAGGCCGTCGTCTATCACGTCCAGAACGCCGCCGACGCCGGTACAGACGACGGGGCGCTTCAGGGCCATGGCCTGCATGTTGGCGATTCCCAGGCCTTCGTACAGGGAGGCCAAGGCGTAAACGTCATAATTGGCCAGGTATTCGTTGAGATTTTCCACCCAGCCGGCCAGGACAACCTGATTCGAGAGGCCCAGGCGGTCGGTTAGCCGCTGCAGGTTTTCCTGTTCGCCGCCTTTGCCGGTTATGACCAGGCGCATTTTGGCGGCCCTCTCCGGAGGCAGTTTTCTTAAGAGCAGGCTGAAGGCTTCGATTAAATAATTGTGGCCTTTGGCTCTTTCCAGGCGGCCGGCTGAGCCGATTATGAAGGCGTCTTCAGGGAAGCCCAGCTTGCGGCAGAGCTCTTTATGGCTGCCGCAGGTTTGGAAATTCTCCGGCTCCAGGCAGCCTTCGCGAACTATGGCCAATCCCTCCGGTCTGCATATGCCTTCCTCGGTAATCTGCTTAAAGTTCGGCGTGGAGACCGTAAAATGGAAATGGGCCAATTTGGCGGCCAGCCATTCCAGAAAGCGGTAAATCTGTTTGCGCAGAGGGTTGTCGGTCGAGTTTTCCGGCAGCTCGTGGATGGTATGCACGCGTATGGGAACGCGGCAGAGGAAGGCGGCCAGACGTCCCAGGAAGCCGGCCTTGGAAGTGTGGGTATGAACCATGTCGGGCTTCAGGCGGCGAATGAGCTTGATTAAATTATACAGCGAAACTAAGTCTTTAAGCGGGGAAATGCGGCGCTCTATGGGCAGATCGACGAGCTTTATGCCCGTTTCCTCGAGCTCGCGGCGGAATTTCTGCACCGTGCAGGCCAGGGTTACGTCGTATCCGGCGGCCAGCATCGCCTTGAACTTGCTGCGCAGGAAGCAGTAGGGAGTGAGATCGACGGTGGAAATAACCAGAATTTTTTTAGGGCGGGGAGAGCGGCGGCCGACAATTTCTTGGGCGGCCTTATCGGGGCAGTTGGCTGCAATACCGGAGCTTGTCATAGTTTATTTATTATACCAATCTTTTAAATCGTCGTCGGCGCGGTCTTTCATGGGGCGGCCCAATTCCGGGTGAGGGTCGGGGACCAGGCCGTAAATCTGCCGGCCTTCGTGATCCTCGGGCAGGTGCTCGGTGACCGGGAAATTGTCCTTAGTTACATACAAAAGACAGTGGCAGTATTTGTACATCTGCATTTCGTTGCAGGGACAGAGCCAGCGCCTTCTTTTGATTTCTTCCTTTTTATCCTTATAGAAGTTGCAGGGGCAGAGGGGGCGCTTCAGCTCATCGAGATGTTTGGCCAGGCCGGTAACGACAGCCTCGGTTACGCCTTCAACCGTGCTGAATTCCAGACCGTTGCGGCGGCGGCAGATTTCTGCGTAGCGTTTAATCTTTTCCAGAGGAGTTTTGGACATATAAAAACCTTTCTTAAATGCAAATTTAGCCCCTTCCGTTTACAATTTTCAGAAGGAGCTAACTAATGCTGCGGGCGGGCGGATTGTTTAATTCTCTTCATCCCAGCTCTTTACGTTGTCGGGAAGAATCAGAATGTCTTTGGCGTTGATGGCGCCGCCCCAGTCGCGGCCGCCGTTGACTTTGATAATGTCGCCCTTTTCGACGACGCTGAAAATATCGCCGGGATCGACGTTCTCGTCGCGCTGCCAGCCGTTCTGGAAGAAGCGCTTGGTCACTTTGGTATTGATTTTAATGTAAACCCAGTTCTGGACCACGTTGGGATTGGCTTTCAGCTTGGCTATGCCGATGCGCTCCTTATTGTGCTGAAGCTCGACCACCCGGTAAGTTCCCGAGGCCAGAATCAGCTGAGCCTGAGCGGGTTTAGATTGAGCGTATATAAAAGCGGAGGCCAGAGCCAGCAGTATGGCGGTTATAGTTAAAATGCGTTTCATTTTCATATTCCTCTTTATGTTGAATTCCCGGTGCGGGCTTTCTGCCTGGGCAGAGCCTCCTGACCGTTCTTTATTAAATACAGCAAACATATTATAATTTCTTGTTCTTTAAAGAAAAATCCCCCAAATATTTTAGCTGAGCGGAGGCTTAAAAAGCATTTGATAAAAGAATACAGGATACTCCGCGGGCCTTCAAACTGTCCGCGGGCGTTTGAACGAAAATGAAAGATAAGCTCATGAATTATAATAAAATATTCAAATTTTTTTTATGTCTGGGAATTTGTTCCTTTCTGATGGGGACGGCAGCCGGGATGGCTGAGGCGGAGCCGGCGGGCGGGGATAAGGATGCCGGGCAGAGCGCCGTTAAAGATATACCGGGCGGAAAACTCAAACAAGTTGTGCTGAGCTCGGGCGTGAAGGCCATTATTCAGTACGTGCCGGACAGCCCGGCCGCTTTGGCGGGCCTGACCGTCAAGGCCGGCTCTGAATTTGACGGGGAACAGTGGGGACGCGCGCATCTTCTCGAGCATATGCTCTTCAGACGTACGGCTAAATATGCCGGCGGCCGGCTGGGAGTGAGTCTGGAAAACGCCGGGGCCAGACGGGGAGCAATGACCGACCGGGAAAATATCAAATTCTGGGAGGTCGTACCCGGCGAGGCCTTAAATCTGGCCTTGGATATTGAGGCGGACAGGCTGAGCGGTTTGGTTTTCGTCAATAAAGAGCTCGAAAATGAGCGCTCGCTGATGGCCGGGGAGCTGAAAGAGCTGCAGAGCCGGCCGCTGCGCCGCATAAACATCTTCTTTCTGCGCGGATTCTTCTCGGAACTGCAGGGGGGAGATCTGGTCCCCGACGGTTCCGAAGCGAACCTGGCGAAAATTACGGGCTCGGATCTGCTTGATTGCTATAAGGAACATTTTATACCTGAAAACGCCTGCGTCTCCTTAATCAGCTCCCTGCCCATTGCGGCGGCGGAAAGCAAGCTGGAAGAGCGCTTCGGTCAGAATCTCCTGAAGGCCAGGGAAAACTGGCAGAAGAACTTTAAGCTGCCTCAACCTGCCAAGGCTAAGGCGGCCGCTTCTGCCGTTCCGGCCGCCGCGCTTAAAACCGGCGGTCCGGAGCCGGAAATTGACGGAACCGAGAGCCTGAACGCTCTCCTGCAGAAAGAGGGCTGCGGCGTATATGCTCTGGCCTGGCCCGTCAAAAATGAAAGCGCCTCGGCGTTGGCGGTCAGGCTGGTTTTAGACAGCTTTCTGACTAACGGCCGGCTTTCATATGTTTCGGAGATTCTGCATAAGCATGATCTCGAAGCCAAAGTACGCGTTATACGCGACGACGACCCCTTTGATCGCCTTTACACCATAGTTCTGCAGCCTTCGGAAGGCATTGAGCCCGGCGAACTTGCCTCCGTCATGGAAGAAATTTTCCGGGACCGGGATTTGGAGGACCTGAATGAACAGACTCTGCGCTGCGCCCGGGAAAAAGCTGCCGCCGAGTTTTATAAAAGGTGGCAGGACTACCCGGAAAGGCTGGATCTTCTGAATCTGGCTCGGCGCGATAATTTCAGCGCCGGCTGGGAGAATCTGCCCGAGCTGCTTAAGAAGGTGCGCCCCGAGGAGGTGCGTTCTCTTTGGCGCTCTATGACGGCTCAGCCGCCCCGCAGCTACATTTCTGAGGCGGGGACGTCGTTTAAGGCGATAAAATCGGGAATATCTGCCCGCTCAGTCTTTGTCGGCGGGGACAGGCCCGCTGAGTACAGCGAAGACGCGGAGACGGCCAAGGCCGAGGGAGCGAACGCTGCTTCCGAAACTGCTGAAGCGGACAGGTCTGAAGGCTCTCCCGGCGAGAACGCCCCGGTTCAGGAGAGAGTTTTTGTGCCGGATCCCGAGGATATTGAAACAGAGAAGGTTCCCGTTCCCGGCAGCGCTCAGAAGGAGGCCGGTTCCGCTCCGGCCGCTGAAGGCAAAGAGAGCGTTTCCGTTCCCGCGGCGGCGGACCCGGAAGAAGGCGCTCCCGTTCAGGCTTCCGAGGGCGTCGGCAGGGAGGACGTTCCCGTTACGAAATTCATGGATGAGAGCGAGGCTATTACTGCTTCCGTGGATGTGCTGAAGAAGGAAGGCGCCGCAGCAGACGCTCATATAGCGGCCGAGAAAAATAAAATTCATTATTTTACTCTGCCTAACGGCGTGAAGGCGGCGCTTTGGGAGGACAAGGCTCTGCCGGTCATAGCTCTGCACGGCTTTCTGGCCGGCGGGAATCTGCTGGATCCTGAAGACGGTCCGGCTTTAAGCAAGACGGCCTCCCGGCTTCTGGGGACTTCCACGGCCTGGCACAGCGCCAGAGAAAACGCCGGAATCGCCGAGAAAAATGCCTTCTACCTGAGCTTCCTGCCTCAGGATGACGGCGTAATCATTAAGGGCTGGTGCCTGAGGGAGCGTTTCCCTGAATTTTTGGCGCTTTTAAATGAATATCTGAGCGCCTGCCGGCCGAGGCAGTCCGATATTGAAGCTATGTATATCAGGCGCGATTCGGCGCTGAGGAATTTTATGCTCGCTGATTTGAACCGAGCCTATGCCTCGCTGACGGCCCTGATATTTCCCCAGCATGCCTGGGCCCGGCGTTTGGAAAAGAGCGGCGGGGAACAGAACTGGACGGAGGACGAGCTTACGGGTCAGTTAGACCGTATACTGCGGCCGGAATATCTGACCCTCAGCTTCGCCGGCTGCATAGAGGCCGCCGAAGCGCAGCGCATGTGCAGCCAAGGTTTGGCCAAGTTAAGCGGCGGCAAAGCGGAGGCTGCGGACGTAAACGCCTTTACGCTGCGAAATTCTCCCCGAATGAAAAAGAGTAAGACCTTTATTCAGGGAAGCGGCGCTCAGAGCCTGATTCTGGCCGGTCAGTACGGACCAGCTCCCGGCGACAAGGATTATGCCGCCTGCAGAGTTCTGCTGCAGATTTTAGGCGGCGGAGACAGCTCCAGACTGGCGGTGCGGGCCGTGCATGCCGAGAAGCTGGGCGGGGCGGCCTATACAGTCTGCGTGCCTTCCGTCGGCGGCAGCATGTGGAGCGGAGTTATGCAGGTCCGCCCCGGCAAGGAGGACAGGGCTTTAGCCGTTTTTAAGCAGGAATTGAACCGGCTGGCCGATCCCGGTCCCGCGGCGGAGGAACTGAAAAGGGCGGTTTCCGCCTGCAAGGGCTCTCAGCAGGTTCGCTGGCTAAGTCCGGTCGCCAGAGCGGAGTGGGTATGGCTCCAACTGGTCAACAATGTGCAGGTGAGCGATCCCGACGCTCTGCTGCGCGCCTATGATCGGGTAACTCTGCACGATATCCGGGCCGCCGCCAAAAAGTGGTTCCTCTTTGACGATATCCAGATTGTTACGGTCAAGGCGGCTTCGGAAAAGAAACAGTAAAATAAGCTAATGTCATAAAGTTAAGGCTATAATTTGCTAAAAATGGCACATTAACTTGTTTTACCAATGCTTGCAAATTTTTCCCCTGTCATTCTGAGCGCAGCGAAGAATCTTTAGAGCATGTTCTGCATGTTTTCGCTATGCCGGTTTTCTTTGTCGCTACCGCTCCGCGCTCGCTTACGCTCGAATCTCCGCGTACGCGTCAAAGAAAACCTTTATT
>JAFTAM010000038.1 GCA_017458675.1 bacterium | reverse complement strand
TAAGCGACGCCCTGCGCGTGGCCTGCCGCATGGACAAATCCCTTTCGGCCACGATTTACACCGACGACGATGAGGAGATCAATCTGGACATAAGCATCGGCGCGGCGGTATCCTGCGATATGTACGAATCGCCGGAGCAGATCCTGGAAGAAGCCTATAAAGCTGCAAGCCGCGCTCCCAAACAGGGACGCTACCGCTGCCGGATGTGCACTCCCGAATATCAGCAGCTGGCCGAATCCCGGCTCACTTTGGAAAGCGAGCTCTACGAAGCCATCGCCGGACGCCAGATTCGTCCCTACTATCTGCCCATTGTCAGAATTACCGACAAAAAGGTGGTAGGCTTAGAGGTTCTGCTGCGCTGGAAGCATCCTTCCGGCAGAATGATGGAGCCGGAGGAATTTTTAGATCTCTGCGACCGCGATCAGATCATCATTCCTATAGGTTATGAACTGATAAAAAACGCCGTCGAGCAATTGAATAAAGTCTCGAAAATTAAAGCTTTGCCCGAATATTTTAAACTTGATTTTAACTTAACGGATCGTCAGTATTATGACGAAGAGCTCCTTGACAGCATCAAGCTGATCTGCCAGAAATCGGCGGTCAAGCCCCACAATATCCGCTTTGAGGTCGCCGAAGACATCATCAACAAAAACTTTGAAGTCGCCGCCTTTGTCTGCGAAAATCTGCAGCAGGCCGGCATAGGCTGCATTATCGACCGCTTCGGTACATCCCCTCTGTCCTTCAATAACCTGCTGACTTTTAAAGCCGCCGGCTTAAAGAGCAACTATAAAAACTTCCTGGATGAAGAGGACCGCATCAAGGCCAGCAAGGTCTGCCAGATCGGCCATGATATGGCTAAATTCCTGGATATAGAGTTTATCGCTTCCGGAATCAACACCATGGAACTGAGCCAGGCTCTGCAGGAAGAGGACTGCCTCATGCAGGAGGGCTTTGCTTTCGGAATGCCTCTGACCGTCGCCGATCTGGAGGTCATCGCCGAAAACGGCTACGTCCTGCCTTAAAAGCCTGCGGAATTTACAGCTATGGGATTTCTGGCCAACAGATTAAAAAAGCGGCTCAAGCACATAGGCAAATGGGCCCGCAGGAACGGCATAACCTGCTTCAGGGTCTATCACCGCGATATTCCCGAATACCCTCTTACGGTTGACCTCTATGAGGGCCGGGCCGTGGTCTGGCTCAGCGAGCGCACCCGCGACGAAAGCGTGCAGCAGAAAGAGGCCTATCGGCAGGAGGCTATCGCCGAGATCAAGGAGGGGCTCAATCTGTCGGGAGAGGGCGACCTTTATTTGAAGGAGCGCCGCCCCGGCGGACAGTACCGCCGCAGCGGCAAAAGCGAAGCCGAGCTTGTTGTCAGCGAAAACGGCCTTAAATTCCTGGTGAATCTGAGCGATTATCACGATACCGGCCTCTTTCTGGACCACCGTCAGACCAGAGCCCTGGTCGCTGAGGAAGTCAGGGGCAAGAGCTTTTTAAACCTCTTTGCCTATACCGGCAGCTTCACGGTCTATGCCGCCGCCCACGGCGCCAGACATACGACCTCCGTCGATCTTTCTTCCCGCTATCTGGACTGGGCCGAGCGCAATCTGGCCCTCAACGGCCTGGACAACGACAACCAGACGCTCATCGAGGACGACGTTTTAGAGTGGCTTAAAGACACCGTGCACGGCCGCGAGCGCTTTGACGTGATAGTCTGCGATCCCCCCACCTTCAGCAATTCCAAAATGACCAGCAGCGTCCTGGACATAAAAAGGGACCACCCCGGTTTAATCAAGGCCTGTCTGCGCCTCCTGAACCCCGGCGGCATCCTCTATTTCAGCACCAATAAACGCGGCTTCAGCCTTCAGCTTGAAGAAATGCCGCAGATAGAAATTAAAGAGATCACCGCGCAGACCGTCCCTCTCGATTTTGAAAACGCCGCCCCCCACCGCTGCTGGCGGCTGGCCAAGAAGCTGGTGCGAGTTCCGGCGGCCTCACAGTCCTGAGCCCGGCCCCTGCCATAATGAGCGCGGCCTCTGAATTATGAGCCGCCTCCCTGTCATTCTGAGCGCAGCGAAGAATCTATGCGAACAAAGATCCTTCGCCGGAAGGCAAAGACCGGCTCAGGATGACAATAATCAGACTACTTACTCGAGCACATCCAGTCCCCGCTCTCTGATACTTCTGAGAAAGTCAGCCTTATCCAGCGCTCCGTCGGCGAAAGCCTTTTGCATTCCCGGACCAAAAGCGATAGTCGGCGGACCGCTGCTGCTATACAATTTGGCGAGCTCTCCCGGAATCCATCCCGCCAAACGCCAGAGATGACTGTTGTTGTGCAAGCTGACTATCAGGCGCATAAGTTCTTCAAATTTTGCCAGGTCCATAATAACGCCGACCTCATCGAGCTCCTCGACAATATACTTACATGTATCTCCAAAACTGATCCAACCTACGTTGTCTCTGAATTTAAAAAGACGTACCAGCTTTTCCGCTTCCGATCCGGAGCAGCGCTCCAGAAAAGCCGCTTTCTCAGCCGGAAGTTTTGTTATTCCTAAATGATACCGCTCAGAGGCGTTCAGAAAGGAAAACTGCCCCAGCTTTCTGCCCTTATTGATATTTGGGATCGAGTCTCCTAATTTCGGCGCACACTCTTCGGTCTCGGAAGTCAAATCAGAGAGGAAGCCAAGCAAAGCCGTCTCTTCGGCAGAGGGAGTACGCTCTGCAAAGGCAAGAATATTTTCCGGAATATAGAGAGATTTGCCGCTGAAATGTTCCAAAAGGCGATAAAGCAAATTAAACTTTCCCAACCCCTTAAAAATCAATTCTTTAGATATAATATGCCTGTAAAGCTCATTATGCTGCTCATCCTCAAACAGCTCTTCAATTTCATAAACATAATAGAGCTGCTCTTCGCGTCTGGCGATAGAGGAAAAGGCCAGCAAATCCTTCCTGCTCAGCTTGGGAGCGCCTTTTTGCGCCTGATAAACAAACCAAGCGTTTTTCAGCGCTATAGCCCCGTATAAATTGGCGCAGGCGGCAAAAAAGCCGTGCAGATAGGCCCGGACCTTTTCAGACAAACCTGCCTGCCGATACATTTTTTCCAGTGATTTTGCCGACAGAGGCTTTGGATATGACATGCGCCGAATCCCACTTTGTTGATTAATGAAGGTATTTGTTCCTGGATAGTTCTTTTAAAAGAGCCATTCAGCCTCTCTGCATATGCATCTGAAAGCATAAAACACGCAATTGCAATTTATGTCATTCTGAGCGCAGCGAAGAATCTATGCGAACAAAGATCCTTCGCCGGAAGGCAAAGACCGGCTCAGGATGACAATAAAATAAATCCGCCGCGGCCGGCAATATGCGCATGTAATCCGTGACTGCTTTTAAAAGGTTCTTTTCCCGTCAAAAGCTAATATATTAGGGCTAATTTTTCAAAGACAGGTTGAGACTTAATGACAGACAACAAAGACAAAGAACTAAACCGTACCGATTCTCCTCCGGTTTCCGAAGAAAGCAAAGCCGCCGAGGCTCAGCCGGCTCAGGAAGCCGACTCGCATGCTAAGCTTCCGCCCGCGCCCAAAAAAGAAAAGAATCCCTGGGACAAAACATCTAAGCTGCTGCTGGCCGCCGTAGGCGTTTTAGCTCTGGTGGCGTCGGTATGCGGACTGACCGACCAGACCGCCGCCTGCAATATTTTCCGCTGGATAATCTGCGTCGTCCTGGTAGTGCTGGGCTTTAAACGCAAGGACCTGACTACCTGGATCGTCATCGCCATGATCCTGGGCATCGAGATAGGCTATTCTTTCCACAGCGTAGCGCTCAGGCTCCACATTTTAAGCAAAATCTTCTTAAAGCTGGTTAAATCGCTGGTAGCTCCCCTGCTGTTCGGTACTTTAGTCGTCGGCATCGCCGGCCACTCTAACCTGAAAGAGCTGGGACGCATGGGCCTCAAGGCCATCATCTATTTTGAGATTGTCACAACCTTCGCCCTGGTGCTGGGCCTGGTCAGCATCAACCTCACCCGCGCCGGAGACGGCATTCAGCAGCCTACGCATATTCAGAGCGCCATTTCTGCCGCTAAGCCTCAGACTCTGGGACAGATAATCCTGCACGCCTTCCCCGAAAATATCGCAAAATCGGTAGCTGAGGGCGAAGTTCTGCAGGTCGTAGTCTTCTGCCTCATCTTCGGCGTGGTTGTAGCTCAGCTCCCCGACGAAAGGCGCAAACCGTTTTTGGCTGTCATTGAAAACCTATCGGAAACTATGTTTAAATACACAAACATAGTAATGTACTTCGCCCCCCTGGGCGTAGGCGGAGCCATAGCCGCCACCGTTGCCGACATGGGCCTGGACATTCTTAAAAATCTCCTGGCCCTGGTAGCCACGTTCTATGTGACGATCTTTGTCTTTATTCTCTGCATCCTGGTGCCGGTAATGTTTATATGCCGCATCAACCCGCTCAAGTTCTTTAAATTCGCCGTTGAGCCGGTCACCCTGGCTTTCGCCACCGCCTCTTCGGAATCGGCCCTGCCTCTGGCCATGCAGAAGATGGAACGCTTCGGCGTGCCTAAATACATAACCGCTTTCGTCATGCCGGTCGGTTACAGTTTCAACCTGGACGGCACTACCCTGTATCTCTCGCTGGCCTCCATATTCGTCGCTCAGGCCGCCGGCGTTGAGCTGACCATGACTCAGCAGATTTCCATGCTGATTACCCTGCTCATCACCAGTAAGGGCGTCGCCGGCGTACCGAGAGCCTCCCTGGTGATTCTGCTGGGCTCGACCGCCGCTTTCGGCCTGCCGGAATGGCCCATCATGGCTATCCTGGGCGTCGATCAGATTATGGACATGTGCCGCACCGCCACCAACGTTCTGGGCAACTGCTTAGCCTCCGCGGTAGTCGCCCGCTGGGAAGGCGTTTTGGGCGAACCCAAAACCGACGCGGAAGAAGTCATGCATCTGGTTTAAACCGTAAAAGCCTGGGGCCGCCGTATTTGCATAATGCGGCGGCCTTTTGTTTATATTCTGGTTCTCACATCATTAAGAGCGACAGCGAAGAATCTATGCCCGTTTCATTATAGATCCTTCGCCTCACGGCTCAGGATGACAAGGGAGGACGGCTCAGGATGACATGGGGCCCGGCTCTAGGAGGCAGAGCATTTGTCATTCTGAGCGACAGCGAAGAAGCTATGCTGTCGCCGAAAGCTCATGCTTGATTTTTAACCCAACAAATGTCATAAAAGACGCGGTCATTGTACCGACAACAATATAAAAGGGGGGAAACATGACGCCTATTAAGACGTGGGAAGAGCTGACCATCTGCGACAACTTCCTCTTTCAGAAGGTCATTCAGAACAAAAGCCTGTGCAAAAGACTTATCGAAAAACTACTGAGCATCAAGGTTGAGGAAATAACCTACCTTGTTTGCGAGAAAACCGTCAACGTATATTTTGACAGAAAAGGCATACGCCTCGACCTCTATGTGAAAACCGACCAGGGCATGGTTATAAACATTGAGATGCAGACCAGCGACGGCGAGCTCAGCGAGCTGCCCAAGCGCGCCAGGTTTTACCAGGCTTCACTCGATCTCGATGCACTGGACAAAGGGCATGAATATAACGAGCTGAACAAATCATATATAATCTTCATCTGTACTTTTGACCATTTCGGACTGGGACGCAAAGTTTATACATTTACCAACCGCTGTCACGAAAGCGAAGGACTCGAACTGGGCGACGAGACCTGCAAAATTTTCCTGAACGCCAAGGGCACAGTCGGCGATACCGACCAAGATATTGACAAATTCCTGGCTTACGTAAACGGTAAGCCCGCCGAAGGACAGTTCACGCAGGATGTCGCCTCCGAAGTAGAACATATCAAACAGCACAACGGAATGAGGAGCGAATATATGTCGTTAATGTTAGCCTTAAAACAACAGCGCCGCGAGGGCTACGACGAAGGCAAAACTGAAGGCATCGCAATCGGCAAAACCGAAGGCATTGCTATCGGCGAAGCTAAAGGCAAAGCTGAAGGACAACATACAGAGCGTGTTTTCTCGATCCGAAACTTGATGAAAACCTTGGGTCTTACGGCTGAGCAAGCTATGGACGCCCTCTTGATCCCGGCGGAAGAGCAGCAAAAATATCTGGCTCAGATTTAAACTACTTTTTTTGACGCAAATATTTGGAGCGCCCTGCCCTTTTCAGGCGCTCCTAGGCGTTTTGTTTTCGTCGCCGCAAATCGCCGCCCTTAGGGAAGACGGACTGAATTGTTAAGCGAAACAAATGGCCTCTTGCTAAACCGGGGAAATAAATCTGAAATCTTGTCATTCAGCGCAGCGAAGAATCTACAGCCAGTCGGCAAGTTAAGATCCTTCGCCTGCGGCTCAGGATGACAAGAATAACCTGCTCAGGACAACAAGAGCAGGCTTAGGACGACATAAAAAGCCGTCCCAGCGATACAGCGGCTTATTCAGCAGCTTTTCCCTCTGAAGCGGCAGCCGCCTCAGATTCAGCGGCAGACGCAGCGGTCTCAGCTTTCACGGCAGAAACAGCGGCGGCTTCCGCCTTATCAGCGCTTCCGCCCTCAGACAGCGCCCCGGCAGCGGCCGCGCTCTGACCGGCGGCGCGCAGACTGCTGTGCGAATAGCCGTAAAAGACGTAAACCATGGTGCCCAAAAACAGATAAATTATGTAGGGAATCCAGATGCCTTTGGAAAGACCTAACATGAGATAGAGGCAGCACAGAATTCCGCCCAAAGGAACCCAGGGGACCAGAGGCGTTTTAAAGGGACGCTTCAGATCAGGCCGAGTATAGCGCAGAATGACGATGCCGATGCAGACAAAAATAAACGAGCAGAGAGCGCCGACGTTGCAGAGCTCTACCATGGTTCCCAAATCCATAAGGCCGGCCGCGGTGGCGATAATGAAAGCGTCAATAACGGTGGCAATATGGGGAGTTCCGTATTTTTTGTGTACTTTTCCGAAGAATTCAGGAACCATGCCGTCGCGGGACATCACAAATAAGACGCGGGGCAGAGAGATCAAAAAGACGAACAGAACCGCCGTCATGGCCACCAGAGCGCCCACGGAAATGACCATGGCCGCCCAGGGAGCGTTGACCATTTCAAAAGCGGTAGCCATGGGCTTTGAAGTACCTAATTCGGTATAGGGGACCATGCCGGTTAAAACCGCGGCCACGGCCACATACAAAAGAGCGGTTATGCCTAAGGTAATGATCATGCTGAGCGGCAGATCGCGGCGGGGATTCTCACACTCCTCGGCTACCGTGGTAATGCCGTCAAAGCCGATATAGGAAAAGAAAATAAAGGCCGCACCCGCCTGAATTCCGGCCAGGCCGTTCGGACAGAAGGGATGCCAGTTATCGGGATTGACATACCAGGCGCCCAGACAAATAAGGAAGAGCACGATGCCGACCTTAAAAATAACAATGATGTTATTGATAGTCGAGGACTGGCGGATGCCGCGGATTATAATAAAGGCGATGATAAAATTAACCAGAAAGGCCGGCAGATTCATCACCAGAGGAATGCCGAAAACATGAGGGGCGGCAGCTACGGACTCGGGAGAGAGCGAAAAATAGCTGTTGACCAGATACGCCGGCACATGAAAGCCCAGTCCCTCGCAGATCGCGCTCAGATAGCCGGACCAGGATATGGAAACGGCAATATTGCCGAACATATATTCCAAAATTAAATTCAGGCCCATGAACCAGGCCGCATACTCGCCGAAGGTGGCATAAGCGTAGGTATAGGCGCTTCCCGACGTCGGAAGAATGGAAGAAAACTCCGCGTAGCACAACACGCAGAACAGGCAGGCGAAGGCTACCGCCACAAAGGAAACCATCACCGCGGGACCGGCGGCCAGACCGAAGCTGCCTCCGGAGGCGGCCAGGCCGGCAGTAACAAAAATACCCGAGCCGATAACCATTCCCAGGCCGATGCCCACCAGGTCCTTAATCTTT
>JAFTAM010000004.1 GCA_017458675.1 bacterium | reverse complement strand
CGGAATTAACGTTTCGCCTATACGGATGACCGTCTCTCCTTTTTTATAGCTCTTTACTTTGGCATGGAGAAACTGCAGAGCTTCAAATACCGATTCCTCGGGAATGTTATTGAATAAACTCAAATTATGAAGCAGAAGAGAATATTTATTTAAACGTTTTTTCAGCATCTTTTTTACAATAATGTTGCCGCGGCAACATACAAAACTTTATGCATATTTTAAAATAGATACGGCGAAAGCGCAACGGCAAGGGCTCTTTCCCTATACTGCCCTTACCGGCGTACGCTATTTGTATTGCGGGGCCTAAAAGTATGAAAGAGACTGCAGGAAGAGTTTTTTCCGCGGCTGCGGATAATGCGCCTCTGCCCGGCTGTACCGTTTCCAGAGAGATTTACAGAAACGCCGGCGATTATGCCGCTTACTTTTCTTTAGCTGCAGATACGGATATCAGCGCGGAGATCTATCCTTACCGCCGATTGCTTTTGGTTTTGGCAGGCAAAGCCGAAATATACGGCGGCGGTGCGTCAACGGCGGCGGGCGAAGGTGAAATGATTGCTGTGGAACCTGCGATACCGACAGGCATAAGAAGCGGAGAGGGCGCCGTCTATCTGGAAATCGGCGTCGGCAGGAGTGAAGATATGAATAAGCTCATAAAAAGCGGAGAGGCTTTTAAGCTGGCGGAGCTGCTTCCTTACAGCGAAGGGCGGATTGTCAATATGGATATTCTGAGCGGCCGAAATATGAAGTTCGTCATTATGAGTTTTGCCGCCGGTACCGGGCTTTCGGAACATGCCGCTCCCGGAGAAGCTGTGATCTTTGCTTTGGAGGGCGGCGCGGTTATTGGCTATGAAGGGCGTGAACATGTAATTAAGGCCGGTGAGAATTTCTGCTTTGCCAAAGGCGGACTGCACTATGTCAAAGCGGAGCAAAACTTTAAAATGGCCCTGCTGCTTACCCTGGAATAGACTTTTCGGAAAGAGGAGGGCGGGAGACCGTCCAATGTCATAAAGTTAAGGCAAAATATTGCTAGAAAAGGTACATTAGCTTGTTTTACCTATACTTGTAAATGTTTTTCTGCCATTGAGAACACAGCGAAGAATCTTTCAAGCATGTTCTGCATGTTTTTGCTATGTCGGTTTTGTTTTGCACTTCGCTCCGCGCCCGCCGTAACCGGAGCTTGGACGCTCGCTTCAGAGCAAAACAAAACCTGTGAATAACATGTCTGCTTAAAGCCTGTTTTTGCTTAACTTACCGACAGTAGGAGACCGTCCGGCTCTTAATTCAGCGCGAAATTGACAGTTAATAAATTTTTTAAGGATGGATATTTACTGATGTCTCAGATGTTTTGTTTTCAGTGCGAACAGACTGCGGGCGGCAAGGCTTGCACTCTGGCTGCGGGCGTATGCGGCAAGAAGGCGCCTATTGCCAATCTGCAGGATGAACTTTTAGGATCTGTTATAACTTTGGCCGAGGCCGCAGAAGGCAGGGACGAAAATAAAAATGAGCTCAGCCGGCTGGCAGTAAAAGCTCTCTTTACGACTATAACCAACGTCAGCTTTAATGAAACGACTCTTAAAGAGATGATTGCGGAAGTTAAGGCGGCGATTAAGGGCGCCGCTCCCGACCGCGAAGACACGGTTTTTTCTATGGGCCGGATCTGGGGCGGCGACGAGGATATCCGTTCGCTGAAGTCGTTAATTCTTTTCGGCCTCAAGGGCATGGCCGCTTACGCTTATCATGCGGCGGTTCTCAATTATTCTTCTGACGAAGTCAATGAATTCTTCCTGAAGGCCCTGCGCCTTTTGGGCGCCGAAGCCGAAAGCGGCGAGCTGCTGGCGGCGGTTCTGGAGACCGGCAAAGTCAATTTGGCCTGCATGGAACTTTTGGATCGAGCTAATACGGAAACTTACGGCCATCCCCAGCCTGCAGAGGTCTCTCTGACGGTGGAAAAGGGGCCCTTCATCGTAGTAACCGGCCATGATTTGTGCGATTTGCAGCTGCTTTTGGAGCAGACTGAGGGCAAGGGCGTCAACATTTATACTCATGGCGAGATGCTGCCTGCTCACGGCTATCCGGGTTTGAGGAAATATAAGCATCTGAAAGGCAATTTCGGAACCGCTTGGCAGAACCAGCAGAAGGAATTTGCCGATCTTCCCGCTCCCATACTCTATACTACCAACTGCCTGATGCCTCCGCGTCCTTCCTACGCCGACCGGGTGTTCACGACAGAAGTCGTCTCTTATCCCAATACCGTGCATATCGGTCCTGATAAAGATTTCACTCCCGTTATTGAAAAAGCTCTGGAATTGGGCGGATACGGTGAAGACAAAGAATTCCGCGGCATTAACGGCGGCCGCAGCGTCAAGACCGGATTCGCACGCAATGCTGTTTTGGCGGCGGCCGATAAAGTAATTGCAGCTGTCAAAAGCGGAGCTATTCGACACTTCTTCCTGGTGGGCGGATGCGACGGCATTAAACCCGGCCGCAGCTATTACACCGAGTTAGTCAAACAGACGCCTTCCGATACCGTCGTCCTGACTTTGGCCTGCGGCAAATACCGTTTCAACGATTTGGATTTAGGCGAAATAGGCGGGCTGCCTCGCATTATGGATGTCGGTCAGTGCAACGACGCTTACAGCGCGGTTCAGATCGCTCTGGCTCTGGCGAAAGCATTTAACTGCGGAGTCAATGAGCTGCCCTTGTCTCTGATACTGTCGTGGTATGAGCAGAAAGCTGTTTGCGTTCTGTTGACTCTGCTTTATTTAGGCATTAAAAATATCCGTTTGGGCCCCACGCTGCCGGCTTTTGTCTCTAAAAACGTACTGCAGATTTTAGTCGATAACTACGGAATTAAACCTATTACAACCCCTGAAGATGATTTAAAAGCTATTTTAGGCTAAGGGTTTATAATATATATAATTAAACAGGCGCCGATAATTGCGGCGCCTGTTTTGCATATGACTGCTAAAAGCTTTTAGTCTGTTTATATTATGTTGATTTTCTTTATTCGACTCCTAAGCCCATGACCATGATTCTGCCTTTTTGAGTGACGATCTGCAGCTTATGCTCCGGATAGGCGTAAATAAGAATATCGTCGCTGACGCCTTTGAATTTATTGGGGCAGGGGCCCAGGGCTTTTTCGATGTTCTCTTCGGAGTCTTTGCTCTGCAAAACTATTTTGCCGTTTAAATTAAGCGTGGAGCCGATTACCGATTTTACGGTTTTATTTTCAAACTTAACCTGAGGATCGCTCTGGCCTCTCACGCCGCCGGATACGCTGCGGTAGTGCCAGGCGGTTTTGCGCTTGTTTTTAAAGGAAGGAGCGCCCAGAGTGTTCCTGACCTCGTCTTCGCTCATTCCTAAGCTTACATTATGAATAGAGCAGAGCTTTTGCTCCTGCACCGTTTTGACGGTTGGGGTGCAGTTTTGATTTTCCGGGACTTCTGCAAAGCAGGGCATAGTCAGCAGCATCGCGGCGGCAGCGGCGGACAAAAAATAATTTCTAAATTTGGATAAATTCATAATATTAAAATCTTTCTGTTGAAATATTGCGCTGTTAAATTTGTATAAGCGTTTGGCAACCCTTTTTGAAAATCGCATTTTTTTTGCGGTTGATTCAGAATAAAGCCAGGACGGTCAGCATTACCGCTTCGGAGAGCTCCACGGAAGCGCCTAAAACGTCGCCGGTTACGCCGCCTATTTTGCGTCGGCTGATAAGGCCCAGGAGGGCGGCTGCCGCAAAACCTGACAGGACGGCGGCAAAGATAGGCTCTAAAGCCGCGGAAACGGGAAACTTAAGGCCCAGCGCCGCCAGAGCGGCGGCGGCAATAAACAGGGCGAGGCCGGCCGCATAGAGGAAGTGTTTTTGCTGCGTGCCGTTAACGACGTTTCCTGCCAGGCTTTGCGAGTCTCTGGCATAGACGTTGAAAGCGGCCTGATAAACCATGACGGTCCGTGAAAAAACAGGGACGAGCAGGCTGAAAAGAATCGCAGCGGGCAGGCTTTGATTCTGCCATACGGAGGCCAGGCAGACCGTCTTTAAGAGCAGCGCGGAGATTAAGGCCAGAGCTCCGAAGGAACCGATAGCATGATCGCGCATAATTTCCAGGATGCGCTCTTTGTTCCAGCCGCCGCCGAAGCCGTCGAAGGTGTCGGCCAGGCCGTCAAGATGGAAGCCGCGGGTCAGAAAGGCTTCGGCAATGACAAAGACGGCGGCCGCCAGCCAGGGGGATGGATTTTTGGCGAGCGCATATAGGCTGAGCGCCGACAGAGTGCAGAGCAGAGAAATAACAGCTCCCACAAGGGGAGCGAAGCTCAGCAGCGCGCCGCTGTCGCGGTAGGCTTCGTCGGATAAGCGGGGAGCGGGCAGCAGGCTCAGGATGCTGAGGGCGGCCCAAAAGCGTTGTATAAGCATTTTTTAACCCTTAAGCTGCATAGGCAGACCGGCGGCTATAAATATGACTCGGTCGGCCAGGGCGGCCATGCGCTGATTCATGCGTCCGTGGCGGTCCCGGAAAAGGCGCGAACTCGGATCGGCGGGAACCAGACCCAGCCCCAATTCGTTGGAAATCAGGATTACCTCCGCCTGTATCTCAGGCAAGGCCCGGCATAAGCTCGACATTTCCGGAAAGACCTCCAGGCTGTCTCCGCAGCGGCGATAGACTTCGGCTTCATCCTGTCCGTGCTGAGAGGCTCTGTAGCTGAGGTTGCCCAGCCAGGTGGTCAGACAGTCTATCAGGACGACTTTTGTCTTTGAGTCAAGCTGCAGAAGAGCTTTTGCTAAGTCATAGGGTTCCTCTGCGGTATAAAATTTGCCTTCGCGCCTTTGGCGGTGGAGGGCGATGCGCTTTTCCATCTCTTTGTCGCAGGAAACTCCTGCGGCCAAATAGCACCGTTCGTCGGGAGAAGAGCCGAATTTCAAAGCCATTTCTTCTGCGTAACTGCTTTTGCCGCTCCTGGCGCCGCCCAGAATCAATGTGATCATAATTTCTTATTCCGTCATTTCGTTAATCTGACGCCATATGGCCATTGAATCCCTCAGATCCTGAGGAGAAAATACTTCAAAAGTCAGAACCCTTTCCTGCCCGTCGGCGGAAAGTTTGCGCAGATGTTCGGCAAAGCTTTTCAGCAAAGGCAGATTTTCTCTTTGCAGACCTATATGATCTTTATGCTCGCTCAGGTTTACTCCGTGAAGATGAAAGACTTTGGCCCTCTCCGCATAGTTCCGCCAGCGCTGATCGGAGGCTGGCCAGTTATTCCACCAATGGCCAATATCTAAACAGACGCTGAGGCCGCGCTCCAGAACGCTCGGAAAAATTAAGCTGAAATCAAAGCCGAGATTCTCCACGCAAAGTTTCGCCGGATCGGTCAGATCCTTGCTCAATAGAGCGTCGGCGCTATTTAAAAGCCGAGAGCGCCACCTCTGCAGATCGGCGGCTGGACAAGGGCCGTACTGCTCGGCGTCCCAATGCCAGATATAGGCGAAGGGATTGAGAGGATAAGTATTGAGTATGCAACTCTCCCAGAGACGCAAATAGCCTTTCTGCCAGTCTTCATCCAAGGGACCGGCGCCCAGTCGGGAGGGAAGATGCACCGTGTAGGTGAGAGCGTATTCGTCTTTAAGTTTAAGTAGCGTCTGCAGACTGCGTTTATCTAAAAAATTGTTTTGGCCCTCATACTCGTAGAAAATGAGTTCGATATCGTCGGCATGAGGACCCAGCAGCCGGACATTGTCGGCCAGACCGGCGTCAACGGTACAGCTCGTTCCGCCCAAACGCAGCGGACCGGCATTTTGCAGGCGAGAAGTTTTGTCCATGAAAATTTTTGTCATCCTGGGCGGAACGGGTAATTGAGTAATCTAACTAATTAAGATCCTTCGCCTTAGGCTCAGGATGACATGATAGGCGGCTGATGATTTTTCGCCGGAGGTCTTTTACTGCGCACGGGACGGCTTTGCCGGCTCAGGATGACGCAGCCTGCGGCAATTATCCTTCGCCGACGGTATTTTGCCTGGTCTAAGCCTATAAAACCGAGCAGAAGCTTCAGAGCTCGGCTTCGCGCTCTTTGGCGCCCAGGATGGCGCCGGCCACGTCGCCTAAGCCCTCGTCTTCGCAGCTGGTGACGTCGTTGAATATTTCCAGAGCCTCTTTGATCAGCGGCCAGGCTAAAATAGCGCCGGAGCCCTCGCCCAGGCACAAGCCCAGCTGCAGCAGAGGGGTAAGCTGCAGATATTCGAGCTGCAGTCTGTGGGCGGGTTCATTGGACTGGTGGGCGGCGATTAAATAATTTTTTACGTTAGGATCGATAAGCGCCGACACTAAAACGGCAGCGGTGACGATTACTCCGTCTAAAATTATGGCCATGCCCTGACCGGCCGCCTCCAGCGCGCCGCCGGCAATAAAGGCCAGCTCAGCGCCGCCCATGTTGGCCATGAGATCGATGGGATCGCCGCTTTGAGCGTGGAGCTGCATAATGCGCCTGACTACGCTGCGTTTAGATTCCAGGGCTTTGGGACTGAGACCGGTGCCTTCGCCTACGACCGCTTCGGCGGGAAGTTTTAAAATGTGTCCGGTCAGAGCGGCGGAGGGAGTGGTGTTGGAAATGCCCATCTCGCCGAAAATAACGGCCTTATGGCCTTGGGCGGCCAGAGAACGCACGCAGTCGCGGCCGTGTTCGAAACAGCGCAGGCATTCCTCGCGGCTCATGCCGGCCTCCAGGCTTATGTCCTTAGTTCCGCGCACTACCTTATTATCGATAATTCCTTCGTCTGGACCGAAATCGTGTTTTACGCCAACGTCTATCAACAAAAACTGCAGGCCGTGGCGCTTGGCAAAGAGACCGGCCACTCCGCCGCCTTTAACCATGCTCAGGCTGTGCTGCCAGGTGACGTCCTGGGGGGCTAAGCTGACCTTTTGGGCATAGACGCCGTGATCGCCGGCGGCAATAACTGCCGGAGGCAGACCCAGGTCGGGGCGCAGGCTCTGCTGAATACAGGCAACTCTGACGGCGGTATCTTCCAGCATACCCATGGAGCGGGGGGGAATGCTTTTTTTGTTGAGATGCTCCCAGCATTTCTCGGCAAACCGAAAATTGACGGGTTTTATGGGCGTATACGTAAACATAAATAATACTCTTACTTTGCTTCGAGATTCATAACTTCAATTTTTTGGTTTTTAGTGACGATTTCCAGATGGTATTGATAATAAACATAAATTGTCAGCTTATTATTGGCGCCTTTTCTTATTTCCGGACATGGACCTAAAGCTTTTTGTATTCTTTGCTCATCGTCGTGATCCATAAGAACCGTATGACCGTTTAAGTTAAGAGCCGAGCCGATTACTGAAATTACCCTGCCGTCGGCGAATTTGATCTGAGGATCGCTTTTGCCTTCTGAAGTATTGAAAATGTGGCGGTAATGCCAGACGGTGTCCCTTCCGCTTTTATAGCAGGGACTTCCCAGTATGTCTTCAACTTCGTTCTCGCTCATGCCTAAACGTATGTTGTGGATAGAGCAGACGGTCTGTCTCTTCACCATTTTAGCTGCAGGAGCGCTGTTCTGATACTGCGGGGTCTGGGCGTGACAGGGCAGAAAAAGCAGGCTGCCGAAGGCCAGAGCGGAAGATAAATAAAATATCGCTTTTTTCATAGGCGCGGGGCTCTCCTGTAGTTTGACTTTTTTGAAATAATTGCCATAATGACTATGTGCACTTTTTGAAGCAGCAATTTTAACCCTTTAATAATCAAAAGGATTACATATGAAATTTAATTTAACAGCCACCTGCTCTCTGGGACTGGAAGCGGTAGCCGCCAGAGAACTGAAGCGCTTGGGAATGCAGGATATAAGATCGGAAAACGGCCGAGTCAATTTTACGGGAAACGCTTCCGATCTTTGCCGGGCCAATATGTGGCTGCGCTCGGCTGATCGGGTCTGGTGGCGGATAAAAACCTTCAGCTGCCGTTCCTTTGAAGATTTGTTTTTAGGATTAAAGTCAATTCCCTGGGCTCAGTTTCTTCCTGTAGACTCCCGTTTTCCTGTCGACGCTCACAGCTACAATTCTGCGCTGACCAGTCTGCCGGCTATTCAGCGCACCGCCAAAAAAGCGGTCGTAGAGGTTATGCAGAACTATTACCGCCGCACGGTTTTGTCGGAGGAGGGGCAGACTCATTTTCCTATTAAGATCTTTCTGGTTAAGGACGTCTGCGAGGTTATGGCCGATACGTCCGGATCGGGACTGCACAGAAGAGGCTACAGAACTCTGAATGCGGCCGCTCCGCTGCGGGAGACTCTGGCCGCCGCCCTGGTGCAGCTCAGCTATTGGAATAAAGACCGGATTTTGGTCGATCCCTTCTGCGGTTCCGGTACTATCGCGATTGAAGCGGCTATGATAGGCTTGAATATGGCGCCGGGCTTAACCAGAAAATTTGCGGCTGAGACCTGGCCTTTTATAGAAAGAGAAGCTTGGCAGGAGGCCCTGCAGGAGGCGGAAGAGGGCTTTGACCGCCGGAGCAGGCTGCAGATTTACGGCTTTGACAAGGATCCGCAGGTTTTAAAACTGGCCCGATTCCATCTGCGGCAGAGCAATCTGGAAAACCGAGGCATAGAGTTCGCTCAGAAAGACGCCGTAGATTTTCAGAGCCGCAGCCAATACGGCGTTGTCATTACCAATCCGCCTTACGGACAGCGTCTTCTGGAAATGGAGGAAGCCGAAGGGCTCTATGAAATTTTAGGGCGGATCTATGAAGGCATGCCGACCTGGTCCTATTATATAATTTCCTCTCATCCTGAGTTTGAAGACTTTTTCGCTCACAAGGCGTACAGGAAGCGCAAGGTATATAACGGCATGATCGCCTGCAATTATTTTCAGTATCCGGGCCCAAAACCGCCCAATATTTAAAAAAAAATGCCGCTCTGCAGAATTGAGCGGCATTTTGCGTTATCAGCAATTTTCTTTAAGATTTCAAGGCGGCCAGCATAACTCTGGCGGCAGGATCCTCGCCGCCGGATATTTCAAGGCACTTTTCAAAGGCGCTGACGGCGTTGTCGAAATCGCCAATCTTATAGTACATCAGTCCCATGTTGTAGCAGGCTTCCTTATGGTTGGGATCAAATTTCAGAGCCAGCTTGAATTCCTTGCAGGCTGATTCCATAAAGCTGCCTGTTTCGGACATGGAAAGACCTAAGGTGAAATGGACGTCGGCCTGCTTGGGATCGGTAACAGGCCCGTCGCTCTTGTTATTCTCTTTTTCAAAGAGCTTTTTAATAAATCTGAGAACAGGACTCTCGTTCGCTAAGCTCTTCTGCTTTTCCTGAGTGTTGGATTTGGTCTTGGTGCGGACGGAGGATTTGGCAAAACGCCGGACCTTAAACTGAGGCTGGGCATCGTAATCCTTGCGTTTCTGCTGATCATTGAGAACGTTGTAAGCTTCAATCAGCTCTTTCATCTTCTTGTCAGCTTCAGCCTTATTGTTAGGATTTGCGTCCGGATGATATTTTTTTGATAACGCTCTGTAGGCCTTTTTGATATCCTCCGGAGGAGCGATAGGGGGAATGCCCAAAACCAGGTAATAATCTCTTTTAGCCATAGAAGCCTCGTCTTAATCTTTACAACTTGATAAATAAAATATTAAAAACAGTAAAAGATTATCTGGGCTTCTAGAAGCTGAGTGAAAGCCCTTCCTTTATACTGGATTTGCTTCAAGAGAGTTTTTTATTTTGGACGGTTCCGGCGCAGAATAAAAAAGTTAAAAGACAGAGGAAGCTTTGTTTTACAGCTCTAAAGATAGGCCTTAATAGAAGTGACGGTGGTGAAGTATGCTCGATTTTTATTACGGCAAAAAGAATGTGCTGAGCGTCGATAAGGAAAACGGCCTGGAACTGCGCAAGCTCATACACGGCGATATTGAAACTATAAAAAAATGGCTCGGCGAACGGGAACTGGCTTATATCGCTTTCGGTTTGGTCAAGGATATCCCCGAATCGGATCTGCGTCCTTTTATCGATAACTATATAAAGTTTATGTCTAATCCTTTTTCACCGTGCTTTTTTGTAGCGGTATGCGATCTCGATTCGCATTTAATTGCGCTCGCTAAATTCGATTTGCGCAGAGTCAACGGCCGGCTGATCGCGTTGGTGGGCATAATCATAGGAGAGAAGCAGAACCGCAGCCGAGGCATAGGTACAAAGGCCCTCAGACAGCTTTACCGCCTGCTTTTTGACAGCTATAAGGTGGATATGATAGAAATAGAAACCGCCGTATACAATCTCCCGGCTTACCGCTGCTTTAAGCGTCTGGGTATGAAAAAATGCGATAAGCTCATGAGCCTGGAGGGAATAGACGGATACGGAAAGCCGGGCTTCGACGCTCCCAAAATCAATATGTATCTTACCAGGGATGATTATTATAAGAGCTTATCGGCTAATTGCGGTTAATATTAAACCAAATTCGGTAATCTCCGGGCGTCTTTTCATTTTGCGGAACCAGCCCGGCTGCGAAGCTGTAAGTAACGGTCTTTTTGCTTCGGTGTAAGGTTATCCAGCCGCAGGCCGCTTCCTGACCCGCCCCTTTGGGAATTTCAGGCGCTTTTGCCAGGACGGGCAGGACGCCGGCTTTTACGGTCATGACATTTTCCTGGATATCGGTTTTGCTGTAGGCTGTTTTGCCGTTTGCATACCAGGGGCTGGCTTTATGCCAGGTCTGCAGGCTTTTGGGATCGGTAAAGGCAGCGCTGAGATCTATGGCAAAATGACCGGCTACGGCCTGCACTAATTTTATTTTCAGCTGAAATATTGAGGAGACGTCGGAGGTGTCTATGGCGGTGGCCAATACCGAGGGCTTGACCGCTGTCTTTAAGGTCCAGTCGGCTCTGTCGTCAATTACTAAATCCGAAAATACGGTATTGCTGCAGATGACGGCGGGAAGAGGAGGAAGATTGCTTATGAGCTTTCGGCAATCGTACTTCTGCTGAGCCATTTCCTTATATAAACCGGCGCATTCCGGCGGCATGACAATCTCTCCGGTGTATTGAGGATGATCGGAGGCTGAATTTTTAACTTGTCTGAGGCTTATGCTGCAGGCTGAGGGCAGACTGAGTCCCAGCTGCGGAAACAGTTTATCAAAGGTTTCACTTTTGCCGAATAATTGAAAATCGGTGTCGTTGGGCGCCTGGATCGGCAGAGCTCTGCGATCCGAATCGGAGGGCCGGGAGACGAGCGCCTTTACGATGTCGGGAGTGGGAGACCAGAATTGCAGACCGGGCCGCTCTTCAAAGGCGGTGAAGCTCTGCAGAGGCTTATTTAAGCCGGAAACGGCTATCACCAGCGGTTCCTCTAAAGAGATAGGATCAAATATTGTACTGTGAGCTAAGGGCTTATTGATCTTTTCCAACTGAGCGGCGCGGGGACCGTAGCAGTCAATGGTCTTTTGATAATAGGAAATATTGCTGTCGGCGGCGGCTGAGTAGGAGGGGGAATTTATTTCCGCATAATGGAGGATTTTAGAGATATCGGTATTCTGAATGCTTTTGGCCGCCTGTGAATTATTTTTCAGTTCAGCCAGACGTTCGTCTTCGGTCTGATAAAAGTCGCCGCCGCCCGTCTGAAGGGAAGCGGTCGGCTTATAGAGAGGCGATTGCCTGACGGTTGAGGGAAGGAAACCCTCTCGGGAACTGTATGCGGTACGGTGTGTTTCGGCCTGGCAGGTAAGTGTGAAGCCGTTTTCCGTCGCCTGGTAGGATATTTTTCCCCCTTCCGGACAGGCAAAGGGCTCCAGCTGTGTCGGATAACTGCCGTTCTGCGACCAGGAATCTTCTATTTTGCAGACTTCCTGATTTAAAAAGGCCTGGCATTTTTTTGAGGTATTGTTTTTATAGGGAAGCAGGGCGACTAAAACCCTCAGGTCTTTCAGTTCATCAGCGGAATAGCCGTTGAATATGCCGGTGGTCAGCCCTGAATAGGTCTGCAGAAAATAGGTAATCTGCCTGGGCGTGCCTTCGATGGCAAAGGGAGTATTTTCCGGCAGCAGTCCGGCAAAAGGCGAAGAAGTTTCAAGGTGCAGCCAGCCTCCTGCCAATTTAATACATAAAAACAGCAGGCCTGAGAGGATAAGTATGAGCAGGCTCAGGCAAATAATGCGCATGCGGATTCGGCGGGCGCGTCTTATATTTTTAGTGGGAGAGGGAAAATCCGGAGAATCGTTTTGAGGTTGATCTTCCTTAACAAAAAATGATTTCATTATGAATACAATAAACCGGAGAATTATTTTCTAAGGGCAGTTTTCAGCGTTCTATAAAAATTTTCGGCCTCCTATGACCGCAAAGGGACGTATAAGAGAAAATAGCCAGCTTGTCTGTACGCTGTCGGGCCATTCAAGCAAAAACCAGCTTTCAGCATACATACTTTGCACAGGTTTTCTTTTGCTCTGAAGCGAGCGTCCGAGCTCCTGCGGCGGCGAGCGCGGAGCGAAGTGCAAAAGAAAACCGACACAGCGAAAACAGGCAGAACATGCTTTAAAGATTCTTCGCTGCGCTCAGAATGACAAGGTAAGGTGCGCTCCTAAGCCTTAGGCAAGCCGCTGTCGGGCAAGTTAAGCAAAAACAGGTTTTCAGCAGACATACTTTGCACATATTGTCGGTAAGTTAAGCAAAAACAAGCATTCAGCATACATGCTTTACACAGGTTTTGTTTTGCTCTGAAGCGAGCGTCCGAGCTCCGG
>JAFTAM010000037.1 GCA_017458675.1 bacterium | reverse complement strand
GCAAAAACAGGCTTTAAGCAGACATGTTATACACAGGTTTTGTTTTGCTCTGAAGCGAGCGTCCGAGCTCCGGTTACGGCGAGCGCGGAGCGAAGTGCAAAACAAAACCGACATAGCAAAAACGTGCAGAACATGCTTGAAAGATTCTTCACTGCTCTCAGAATGACAGGGGAAACATTTGCAAGCATTGGTAAAACAAGTTAAACATGCTCGAAAGATTCTTCGCTGCGCTCAGAATGACAGGGGAAACATTTGCAAGCATTGGTAAAACAAGTTAAACATGCTTAAAAGATTCTTCGCTCAGAATGACATGGGAACGCAAAGGCCCAAGACGACGGGATACGCAAAAGCTAAGCTAAGGTTGACAGTAAGCGCGAAGGCTCGCGGTTATATGCCAGGAGCCGCCGCGGCAAGTCTGACACTTAACCATTATCGTCTGCTGTCGGCGGCCTCCAGATCGGCATGGGTTTTCGCCATCAAATTATGGAGCGTCTCTATTAAAGCCTCATTGTCGGCAAAGTCGCTGCGCTTCAGAACCGGAAGAAAGCTGAGAGTCACCTTGGCGCCTGCTTCAACCCTCGGCAGTCCCTTGGGAAATATTTTATGGCCGTTATGAACTACCATAGGCAGAACATCGGCCTGAGGAGCGCTGCCGAGCAGCGCCAGCAGACCGCCCTTTTTAAAATGCTGCAGATCGCCCTCCAGACTGCGCGTACCTTCCGGGAAAATAATAGCCGAGACCTCTCCTTCGGCCACCTGCCGTCCCAAAGCGGAAATTTTCTGCAGCGCCCCCTCATGATCCTTACGGTCAATCAGACAGTGACCGCCGGAACGCAGAGCAAAGCTAATAGCCGGGAGCCATCTTCCCAGCTCTTTTTTGGCGATATAGCGAGGATGCAGAGCCCGCAGCTCATACAAAGGCACAAAACTCTCTACCAGTGACTGATGATTGCCGACAACGATATATCCGCCATGCTCAGGCAGATTCTCCCGCCCCTTTACCTGAAGAGAGCAAAGGCCGGCCCTGATGCTGCGGCTCAGACATTTGCCGAAACGGGCCATCGTGTCATCAATGCTTCCGCTGAAGGCATAGGCCCAGCGCAGCTGCGGATCAAAGGCCAGAAGATAACCGACAAAGACCGACCACGCCCCTGCGGCGCCTAAAATGCTGCGAAAAATCACGCCAGCTTCCTTTCGTGGAAAAATTAAGCAAAAAAAATTACTCCGGAAAGATTATACAACCTACCGGAGTAACCAGAAAAAAATTAAATTGCAAAGAATTAGGCTTCTGCAGCTTCGATCTCTACATAAGTTTTAGCGTTATGCTTCGTAAACTTTACGACGCCGGGAGCGGTAGCCATCAAAGTGAAATCGCGTCCCATCATAACGTTGTTGCCGGGATAGAAGCGGGTGCCGCGCTGACGGACGATAATGTTGCCGGCTTCGGCAAACTGACCGCCGTAAAGCTTAACGCCCAACATTTTCGGCTGAGAATCGCGGCCGTTCTTGGAAGAACCGGCGCCTTTCTTATGCGCGAAGCGGGTAAGATCCATTAAAAACATTTTATTGCCTCCGGATATGTGGCTTGGGGCCGAATCCACGGCCGCCCTTGGCCCGCCGGGTAAACTTGGCCTAAAAATTTATATGCCTATAAATAAGGCGGAGATATTTTAACACGTCAAAGCTATTAAAGCAAGCCCCTAAACCACTGTAAAGAGCGTATTTCCTATTCTGAGCGAAATTCCGCGCTGCAGAGGCTGACGCACTCCGCTGGGCAGACGCTGCTCATTTATAAAGACTCCGTTAGTTGACTGAAGGTCCACAATAAAGTAATGACCTTCCGCATCCTTAATAATGCGGGCATGTTTGGCAGAAGCCGAGCTGTCGCCCAGAAGCAGAATATCGCCGGATTCGCGGCCGATAACCGTAACCGGACGCTCCAAGGAAAATACCTGCCCGGATACCGCCGAACGCAGACTCAGATTAGTATAGGGATCGTTCTGAACGGCGGCGCCCGTCACAACAGCGGCCGCGCCGCCTCCCAAAACAGCGTTCCCCCCAACAGGGACGGTTTTCCCTGCAGATGCAATCGCATCGAAAACATTCGCCGCGCTGTCAGCGGCGGCAGCGGCAGAAGGCGCCTGACCGGCGGCGGAAACCGTCTGAGCGCTTGCCGATATCTGCTGAGCGGAAGCAGAATCCGGCACATTTACAGAAAGTTTAATTTCTGAAGCGCTGCGGATACGAATGCCCAGACGTTCAAAAAAAGGCACATATTCCGGGCATTCCTGTTTGATAGTCTGCTCCGCGCGATCGTCGCTGCCCAGAGCCAGGCGCTTGAGCTCGCTTTTCACAGACAATATATCATAACGAAGTATTCTGTCTATATCGGTGCAGGCCGAGGCTCTTTCGTAAGCTTCCATCAACGCCTGGGCGCAGCCTAATTCCCGACAGGCGCGTCCCAAAATAAGCAGGTTGGCCGCCTGGATAGTAGATACAGCCTCAATATTGCCGAACATAGCGGCTATTTCTTTAAATTGACGCACTTCCAAGCGCAGAACGGCCATAAAGAACTGAGCCAGCGGCGATTCCGGCATAATGCTGAGAATCTGCTCCATGACCGAAACGGCCATCGGCAGATTGTCGGCCTTGCGCCAGGCCAGAGCCAGCAAAATATTTAAGCCCAGAAGGTCGGGATAAAGAGCTATGCTGCTCCACGGGCTCAAAGCGATTGCCATGCGGAAAGAAGGCAAGAATTTTTTAAACTTCTGTCCCAGCCCCTGCTGACACAAAAGAGCTTTCTGAAAGTAAGAAGAAGCTTCCTGAGCGTTGTCCATTTCCAGCAGCATACAGCCCAGCATGACATAGGCGTCGGTGAGCTGAGTGTCGGCGGCTATTGCCTCCTGCAGACTGCCGACGGCCTGCTCGGTATTAACGCCTATCAGACTCTGACAGGCCTGCATAAAAGCGCGCTCCCCCTTAGACATGGTAAAACGCTGCATAACTCCCGCCGCAAAACCTGAAGAGGCGCTCTGCAGCTCGAAGAACTCTATCTCCGGCATAAAGCCCGAAACAGCGCTCCAGGAACCTCTGTTCCAGTATACTCCGCTCAGCTGGCCGTTCTTGGCGTCGTCGCGTTTACTTAAAAGACCCGAAACCTCTCCCATGCCCTTGCCGGCCAGCTTAGAAGCCAGATCCCATCCGCCTTTTAATTTTGCTAAAAGCTCAGCCTGATCTCCCATTCTTTTCTATCCTTCCGTGGGGTATCGTTATTTAAAATAATAACGCAGATATGCAGCATATGGCAATACCGGCTAACCGGCATGACAGAATCTTCACCGCAGCCCTTTGCATATAAGGACGGCTTCGAAGCTCTTAAGGCCTCATATATAAAAAAGGCGGATCACAACAAAAACTGCTCATGATCCGCCATTTCCAGAATTACATCTTATAAGTCATTGTCGTTCTGCCTAAACGCAGGCTGTCGCCGTTGTGAAGCTCAACCTGAATTCTGGCTTGCAGCTTGTTGCCGTTGACAAAGGAGCCGTTGGAGGAACCGCAGTCCTCGTAAATGCACTTATCGGCCTGCTTGTAGATAATGCCGTGGCGGCGGGAGACGTAGGATTCAGGATCCATTTCAGTCAGGTCTACCTCCGGGAAGATTTGATCGGCCGGTGAATTGCGTCCCAGATGAGTCTCCTCCTTAACTATAGGCATCTCAAAGCCGTTGGGCATGACCAGTACAGGCTTAAATGCCGCAGGAGCCGGGGCGGGCGCAGGTACGGGAGCGGGCGCAGGAGCCGGGGCCGGGGCAGGCGCAGGGGCCGCTGATGGCGCAAGAGCGGCGCCGCACTCATCGCAGAAGCCGCTGCTGGGATCGTTAGCCACGCCGCAGGAAGGACAAGGAACCTTAGCCGCAGCGACAGGCGCGGGAGCCG
>JAFTAM010000003.1 GCA_017458675.1 bacterium | reverse complement strand
GAAGTTTGATAGATTCTTCGCTTCGCTCAGAATGACAAGCAAAGGGCTCGGAATGAAATGGCGATTCATGTCATCCTGAGCCTGCGGCGAAGGATCTTTACAGTGAAATTTGATAGATTTTTCGCTTCGCTCAGAATGACAAGTATAAAAGCTTGATATGACGTGAACGGCGGTTCACAATGATCTGAGCGGGGGCGTCAGGCCGAGCGGGGCGCAAAGCGGTATAAAAAAATAAGAGGGACGGTTTGTCTGCAGAGCCGTCCCTCTTTTGGTCTTCGGATGCTTAAACTATCTGCGGAATCTGAAAATGGCGAAAACGGACAATACCGTTATGCTGGCAATGAGCATGATGGTGGAAATGGCGTTAATCTCCGGGGTTACGCCGAATTTCAGCATCGATTGAATAGTCATGGGCAGAGTGCTTGAGCCTACTCCGGCGTTGAAGAAGGCGATAACGAAGTCGTCAAAGGAGAGGGTGAAGCACAGCAGAGCGCCGGAAATGATGCCGGGCATAATCTGAGGCAGAGTCACCAGGCGGAAGGCCTCCCAGCGGGTAGCTCCCAGGTCGGCGGCGGCGTCCTCTAAAATGGGATTCAGGCCGGCGATTCTGGTCCTTACGGTGATGGTGACGTAGGCTATGCAGAAGGCGATGTGGGCCAAAATAATGGTTATCAGAGAGAGTTTTACCCCCAGACTCAGAAAGAGCGTCAGGATGGAAACGCCCATGACTATTTCCGGAACCACCAGAGGGACGAAAACCAATTTGCCGATGATGCCGCTGCCCTTGAATTTGAAGCGGGAGAGGCCGACGGCGGCCATAGTGCCGATAACAGTAGAAATTAAGGTAGCGGCGACGCCCACTTTCAGGCTGTTGCCCAGAGCCCGCAGCACGGCTTCGTTGTGAAATAAGCTGTAGTACCAGTCTAAGGTAAAGCCCTGCCAGGAAGCGTTGCGCCTGTCGGTATTGAAGCTGAACAGGACCAGAACGGCTATGGGAGCGTAAAGAAAGCAGTAGGTAAAGAGAGTATGAAGGCGCAGCAGCCAGGGAGATTTTTTTGTACTTGCTCTGGAAATTGTCATGCCAGGAACTCCGTTGAATTGGACATTCTCAGGAAGGCCGTTATGGAAACCAGCATTATGCTCATGAGGATCAGAGCAAAGGCCGCTCCCAGGGGCCAGTTAAAGAAGCCCAGGTACTGCTGCTGAATCAGGTTGCCAACCATCATGGTATCGACTCCGCCCAGAATATCGGGGGTAATGAAATCTCCCATGGCCGGTACGAAGGTCAGCAGGCTACCCGCCGTAATGCCCGGCATGGATATGGGCAGAATAACTTTAAAGAAAGTGGTGCGCGGCGAGCTGCCCAAATCGGCGGCCGCCTCCAGGATCGAATTGTCGATCTTTTCCACGGAAGTGTAGATGGGCAGGGTGGCAAAGGGCAAAAAGCCGTAAGTTAAGCCCAGGATAACTGAAAAATGGGTATTGAGCATATCTATGGGCTGAGAAATGACGCCCAGATAGAGAAGCAGATTGTTTAATATTCCGTCGGTCTGAAGTATGGTCATCCAGGAGAAGATGCGGATTAAGTAAGAAGTCCAGAAGGGCAGCATCACCAGAATCAGGAGGATCGATTTCAGCTTGCCTCCGTAGCGGGCTATATACCAGGCCAGCGGATAGCCCAGCAGCAGGCAGAGTACGGTGGTGCAGGCCGCATAGCCGGCCGAGCGCAGCAGAACCGGCAGATTCTCGGCATTGAAGGCAGTTTCAAAGTTCTGAAGGGTTCTTACGGGCACCAGGATATAGTCGTCATTGATCATCTGCGTGGACATGGAGACGACGGAGAAGAGCGGCAGAATGAAGAAAGTCGCTATATAAATCAGGAAAGGCGCAACCAGAAGCCAGCCGATAGCGGTCCGGGAAAGCTGTCTGACCGGCTCTGTCGGAGGCGAACTTTTAGCTGAGCTGCCGCCCTTTTCTTCAGCGGAAGAGGCGGGGGCGGTTGGAGAGGTTGGCATAGCGATATGACTTTCTTTAATGTTCATAAATAAATATAATAAAATTTCTCGGCAAGGTGCGGTTACAGCAAGCTGCAGGCGCTGCTCCGCGCTGTTATACATCTTTTTGAGCAGTCTAATTTCAGTCTGCGTTATGCGCAGAATCTGCGTCTTTTTATCAGTATAGCTCCTTTGCCGGAGGCTCGGGACGACAAATTTAATTTGCCATTCTGAGCGTAGAATTATTCCCGCTTCGATAGGTTCAGGGCGGCTGAGACGCTTCAGAGCCGCTTCGTCTGTCAGCGGAGCGTCAGCCGCTGCCGAGCGGCTGCCGCCAGACTGAGGAAGCGGCAGAAAAAACCTTTAATTGCGGAATTTTATGTCTTCCCAGATGCGATCCCACTCTTTTTCGTTAGATCCGATATCGGTCTGCGGGAAGGTTCTGTCGAGCAGATCGGCAGGCGGATAGCCCAGAGGGACGTCTATCAGTCTTTTGTCGACGTACTTCATAGAAGCGGCTATGGAGTTGGGATAGCTGGTAAAGTTGGTCACCTTGGCGATATTTTTCGGCTCCATAATGAAGTTCAGAAACTCGGTAGCCTCGTCCTTATGTTCGGCGTCCTTGGGAATGCACCAGGCGTCGACAAAGTAGAAGCTGCCTTCCTTGGGGAGAACGTAGCTTATATTTTCATTTGAAGCCTTGGCTCGGGAAACGTCGCCGCTCCAAGCCTGAGCCAGCCAGATTTCGCTGCGGGCCAGACCGTCGATATAATCGTTGGTATACTGGCGCAGGATATTTTTCTGCTGCAGGAGCTTCTCCTTGGCCTCGCTCAGATGGCGGGGATCGGTGGAATTGCCGTCATAGCCCAGGAGAATCAGGGCCGCGCCTATGGAATCGCGCTTTTCGTCGAGCATGGTTATGCGTCCCCGGAAATGGGGGTTCCACATATCCGCCCAGGAAGTCGGCGGCGTCTCGACAAATTTTTTGTTGTAGGCTATTCCGGTGGTGCCCCACAGATAAGGTACGCTGAAGCGGCACATTTCGTCCCAGGGCGCTTCCTTGAACATGTCCATCATGGCGCCGTAATGTTTGAAGCCTTTGATTTCGTCAACCAGTTTCTGGCGGATCAGACGGCGCAGCATATAATCGGAGGCCACAACTAAGTCGTACCCTGCGCCCAGCTTCAGCTTGGCAAAGAGCACATCCTGAGAAGAAAACTCATCGTAAACCACCGACATGCCGCTTTGATCGCGGAAGGCCTTCAGGGTGTCAGGGTTTATATAGAATGAATAATTATAGATATTAAGCTGTCTTTGCTTTGCTCCCGAACAGCCCGGCAGGCAGGCCGCCAGCATCGCTCCGGCGGCCAGACCCAGAAAACTGCGCCTGCTCAGACAGCAAGCCGGCGCAGAAGGAGCCAAAATTCTGAAGGCGTCTTTCAACTAATTATTGCCCGTCTGAGGCAGCAGGGTCGCCCCTTTGGCGCCCCAGCCAACCCAAACGCTCTCGCCCGGATTGAATTCCGATTCATATTGGTGAGATTGGTTCTGACGCTCTGCCATTAAGGTAATATCGTCGGCGATGCTGACAATTATTCTGGTGCGGGCGCCCATGAATACGGTTTCTTTAATAGTTCCGGGCAAACTATTTTCAAATTCGGAGTCTTTGGAAATTTGAATTCTTTCCGGACGCACGGAAAGATCGGCCCAATTTCCTGCGGCAAGGCCCTGACGTGAAGGAACCAGGAGGTCTTTGCCGCCGAATGTGACAGTCGTCTTGCCGTTATGGACCTGTTTTACCTTTACGGGCAAAAAGTTGGCGGTCCCGATAAAGTCAGCGACAAACCGCGTGCTGGGCTGATTGTAAATCTCAGCCGGAGCGCCGACCTGCTCGAGTATGCCTGACTTAATAACGGCGACGGAATCGGACATGGTCAAGGCCTCCTCCTGATCGTGAGTGACCAGCACAAAGGTCACTCCCAGCTCACGCTGGAGGCGCTTGAGTTCAAACTGCATTTCACGCCGCAATTTTTGGTCTAAAGCGGCTAAAGGCTCGTCCAGAAGCAGCACCTCAGGCTCGTTGACCAAAGCTCTGGCTAAAGCGACTCTCTGCTGCTGACCGCCGGAGAGCTGATCAATTCTGCGCTGTTCGACGCCTTCCAAACGGACCAGTTCCAAAGCCCATTTGACTTTTTTGGCTATCTCCTGTTCGGATATGCGCTTGCGGCGCAGTCCGAAGGCGATATTTTCAAATACGTTTAAATGAGGAAAGAGAGCGTAATTCTGAAAAACCGTATTTACGCGTCTCTGAAAAGGCGGCAGGTGGGTAACCTCCTGACCGTTGATATATACGTGCCCTTCGTCGGGCTCGTCAAAACCTGCGATCATGCGCAGTG
>JAFTAM010000036.1 GCA_017458675.1 bacterium | reverse complement strand
TGGCAAAAATCCTTGTTTGGCGTTACAATAAGGTTGTGTTGGAGTGTTCATTTCAAATTAATTCTAACACAAAAAAAGGGTCACCTGGATTATCCAGATGACCTCTTTTATTAAGACTGTTTTTTCACAGCCCCTTTTTTTGCGCTCAGTTTCAAGCCTGGCCTTCCCTGCCTCTGAAACAGCGCCCGGCATCCTAAAGCGGCTCGCCTTGCCGTCAAGCCTAGCCCATACTCAACCGTCATCCTGAGCCTATATCCCCGCTGTCATCCTGAGCCGCCAGGCGAAGGATCTTTATTCTTCTACAGAACAAAGATTCTTCGCTGCGCTCAGAATGACATAGTTATCTGCTCGTGTCACAGCGCCGAAGGTCCGACATAATTTCACAAAATAAACACTATTACAACGGCAGCGATCCCAGCAAAAAAGAAACGGAGCTTATTCTTCTGCGGGATAAAGACTCTTCGCGCGCTCAGAATGACAAATGCCGCGCCTAATTACAGCGGCAGAGGGCTCAATGAAGCAGAAACGGAGCTTTTCGGCAAAATGCAGACCTTTGCAGCTTAATTTTCGGCAGGGGAGATTTTTATATATGCAGAAGGGCGCAGTTTACGGCTTATTTCCTTTCGCCGTAAAGTATTGGCATTTATAAATAATACAAATCAAAAAAAGGTGGACAATATTTTGTCAGATTCATCTGCCGCTGCGGCCAAACAGGAGGCCAAACAGCCTATAGGTCTATACTGGCTGTTCGGCGCCGAAGCCTGGGAGCGTTTCAGCTACTACGGCATGCGCGCCATTCTGGTGCTCTATTTGGTCAATCAGTTAACCTATGAGCGGGCCGACGCCCTGAAACTCTACGGTATCTATACCGCTATGGTATATTTAACTCCCATGCTGGGAGGCTACCTCTCCGACAAATTCCTGGGGCCCCGCAAAGCCGTCATTATCGGCGGCTGCTCGATGGCCATAGGCGAGCTGCTGCTTTCTATTCCCCATATGCTCTATCCGGCCTTGACATTGCTGGTGCTGGGCAACGGCTTCTTTAAGCCCAACATCTCCAATATTGTGGGCGGCCTTTACAAGGAAAACGACCCCAGACGCGACGGCGGCTTTACCATATTCTATATGGGCATCAACTTAGGCGCCTTCTTCGCTCCTCTGGTCTGCGGAACTTTAGGCCAGAATTTCGGCTATAAGTACGGCTTCATCGCCGCCGGTATCGGCATGATCTTAGGACAGATCATCTTCAATATCGGTCAGAGCCGCTTCCAGGGCGCGGGCATGCCTCCCGGCTACAACCCGGAAACTGACGGCGAAGCCAGGCTGAAGACAAAAGACTATGTTCAGGCTGTCATGTGGATCGCCGGCGTGTTGGCAGTCGACGCGGCGGGCTTCGTGCTCTACAAGCTTACCGACGCCGTCTCTCCCATTGTGGCCTCAGTCATTATCGCAGCCGCTGTTACCGCAGTTCTCCATTATATGACCGGCAAAGCCGGCGGCGATCCCTCCGAAAAAGAACAGGCCGAAACTCAGACGTTAACCACGGAGGAGAAAGAAAGGATCTGGGTCATCGTCATTTTGGCCATGTTCGTCTCCTGCTTCTGGCTGGGCTTTGAGCAGGCCGGCGGCACTATGACCCTCTTCGCCGAGAACCATACTCAGAGAATTTTGGAGTGCTTCAATAATTTCGAGATTCCCGCTTCCTGGTTCCAGTCGATCAACCCCTTCATCATCTGCACCTTCGCCCCCCTCTTCTCGATACTCTGGTACAAATGGGATAACTCAAAATACGCTATCTCCATTCCCGTCAAAATGAGCTTAGGTATGATCATCCTGGGTTTAGGCTTTATCCTGATGTTCACGGCCAACTCCTTTACCCACGACGGCGCCGATAAGGTCACGCCCTTATGGCTGATTTCCGTTTACTTCCTCCACACCATGGGCGAACTCTGCCTCTCTCCGGTGGGTCTTTCCATGGTCTCCAAGCTGGCCCCTCAGCGCCTAATGTCGATCATGATGGGCTTCTGGTTCCTCTCCTCGGCCATCGCCAACTTCTTCGCTGGCACCCTCGAGCACTTGCTGGAAAGCTTCCACATTAACCTGTGGGCCTTCCTGATCGGCTCCTCTATCGGCCCCGGCCTCCTGCTTCTGGCCCTGACTCCCATTTTAAAGAAATGGATGCACGGCAAAGCCTAAATTGGCTTTAAGCAGAATGCAAAAAAGCTCCGTCTCCGCGGCGGAGCTTTTTTTTGCAGGCAATTTCATCCTGTCATTCTGAGCGCAGCGAAGAATCTGTCAAACATGTTCTGCTTGTTTTCGCTATGCCGGTTTTGTTTTGCACTTCGCTCCGCGACTGCGCTTCGCTCGAACGCTCGCTTCAGCGAAAAACAAAACCTGGGTAAAACATGTATGCTTAAAGCCTGTTTTTGCTTAACTTATCGGCAAGTACCTTACTTTATGGCAGCGGCATAACGCAATATTGCGTTTGCGCTGCGGCGGTCGTCCTGCTATACTTTCTCCTAAGCTTTGATTTCGCTGGAGGATAAACCGTGAATCTGAACTGCATGCTCTCGCTCTATCACAGGGAAATACCCGATTTTATCGTGCCTTTTCTCTGCCTTCCGGAAATGGAGCGCCTCAAAGACATAGGCATGAACTGCGGCTGCGAATATACGTCTTTTTCCCTTTTTAAGGACCTGCCGCCCTACTCCCGCTTTGATCACAGCCTGGGAGCGGCCCTGATCGTCTGGAATTTCTCACATAGCCCGGCTCAGGCGCTGGCCGCGCTCTTCCACGATATCGCCACCCCCGTATTTGCTCACTGCATAGACTTTATGCGCGGCGACCACTTAAAGCAGGAAGCTACCGAAAGCTATACGGAGACGATCATCGGAGGCAGCGGAGAGACAATCTCTTTACTCCGCAAGCTCGGCCTCTCTGCCGCCGACGTAAACGACTATCACCGCTATCCTATCGCCGACAACGATTCGCCGCGCCTCTCCGCCGACCGCCTGGAATATACCCTGGGCAACCTGCTGGGCTACGGCTTTGCCGACTTAGAGAAACTGCAGCTTTATTATAACGCCGTCCGTGTTGCGGCCGCGCCCGAGGACGGAAAGCCAGAACTGGCTTTTTCCGAGGCGGAAACCGCGCTCAGCTTCGCTCTGAACGCCTTGCGCTGTTCAAAAGTATACGTCTCCCCCGAAGACAGATACGCCATGCAGATGATTGCTGAATTGATGCGGACGGCTGCGGATCGCGGCGTTTTGAACGAAAGGGATTTATACCGCACGGAACCCGAAGTCATAGAACTCCTAGAGCATGATTCTGTTGCTGCAGAGCGCTGGCGCAGAATCAGGGCCATGCATAAGATGATCTCCGCTGAAAAGGCCCCGGCGTCAGAAGTCCGCGTAATCCGCGCCAAAAAACGCCGTATCGATCCGCTCGTTATAGGCCAAGGCCGCCTCTCCGATATCAGCGGACAATTCCGGACCGAGCTGCGCCAATTCCTGGACGCTTCACATGACGAACCGCTGTGCGCCGTATGAGCATAAAGATTATTCGCTTCCGCTCAGAATGACATAAGAGAAACAGACTAAGCAAAAACATGCCATCAGCATACAAGCTTTACACAGGTTTTGTTTTGCTCTGAAGCGAGCGTCCGAAGCGAAGCGCAGTCGCGGAGCTAAGTGCAAAAAAAAACCGACATGGCGAAATCTTCGCTGCGCTCTCAATGACATGAGATACAGGCTAAACAAAAACGTATTTTCAGCATACACGTTTTACACAGGTTTTGTTTTGCTCTGAAGCGAGCGTCCGAGCTCCGGGTACGGCGAGCCGCGGAGCGAAGTGCAAAACAAAACCGGCATGGCGAAATCATGCAGAACACGTTTGAAAGATTCTTCGCTGCGCTCTCAATGACAATTCAGCCAGTTTTATTAAGCCGCTTTTAAAGCCCGGGACTTCTTTTCGCTCCTCCCGGCCATAAAGGCAAAGAAGCCGGACAACAGCGCCGAGCAGACAAAGACGCAGGAAACGCTGACAAACATATTGCCAAGTCCCAGCAGAGGCGCAACCAGACCGCCTACGGCAAAACCGAGCGAACCGAGAACCGCCGAACCAGTTCCGGCCAAATCCCGCACCTCATCCATAGCCAACGCCGTAGAAGCCGGAAAGGTCATGCCCATTACAAAGCATAAAAGCGTAACTACAGTTTCGTAGACATAAACGGAACAGTCCGCATATAAAGCCAGAGCTGCCGCCGCCGAACCCAGCAGCATGCCTAAGCAGCTGACTTTTACGCAGCTTCTCATACTTTTAAACTTAGTCGTAATATAGGCTCCTATACCTATAAATAAAGAATTGACGGCAAAACATATACTGAAGGTCAAGGCGCTGAAGCCGTAATGCTGCTGAATCAAAAACGGCGAAGAAGCGATATTTCCGAACAAAATACCCTGAGCACAGGCCATCTGCAGCACGTAAAGCATAAAGCTTCTGCGCTTCAGCACCTTGGAAAAGAGCTTAAAAAACGCTGTCCAGTCTTCTTTCGAACGCCGCTCTTCATTGAGCGTCTCCGAAAATTCTGCGCACAGAATCCACAGCGCCAGTCCTAAAGCCAACAGGATGACAAAGATACCCCGCCAGCCGATGCGGTCGGCACAGAGTCCGCCTATTACCGGCGCCGCTACAGGCGCAACGCCGTTAATAGCTCCCACTATGGCCAGAGCCTTGGCTAACTCCGCTCCGTCAAAGACGTCGGCCGCAATCGAGCGGGCGATGACGATGCCTCCGGCTCCGGCCAGCCCCTGCAGAAAGCGCAGGAGCAGAAAGGCTTCAATGTTGGGAGATAATATACAGGCCAAGGTAGACACGACAAAAATCACCATCGAATACAGCAGAGGCGGCCTCCGCCCCAGCTTATCGCTCATCGGGCCAAAGACAAGCTGCCCCAGAGCCAAACCCAGCATGGAAAAGGTCAGTCCCAGCTGCACCATTGAAGGAGTTGTGCGGAAATAATCGGTCATAGAGGGCAAAGTCGGCAGGTACATATCGGTAACAAAAGGACCGAACGCCGTCAAAAGGCCCAAAAAGAGAAATATAAACGCCTGACAGTTTCTTTTATTCATAATAAAACCGTAAAAAAAGCAGCCCTTCCAAACTTTTCCGACGACCCGGACTTACGCTTGGAATGCTGCTCAGCCTTAAAATATATTAAAATCTATCTGTCGGCGCTACTTCGCCCTTCAGCCAGAACTTTACCTGCCGACAGCCTCTGTTTTTGATTACTTTAACGCCTTGGAAATGACCTTGCAGAGCCTGGCGGAGAAGCCGCTGGGATCCTCGAGCTCGCCGCCTTCGGCCAGCAGAGCCTGATCGTAAAGTACGGAGACGATGTCCTTTAAGTCGGCCTCGTCCTTCTTATCCGCATAGAGTTCGTGCAGACGCTTGACGATTACATGTTCTGGATTGAGCTCCAGAATGCGCTTGACCTTGGGCACTTCCTGTCCCATAGCCTTCATAATCTTTTCCATCGAGGGCGTGAGATCTTGTTCGTCGGAAACCAGGCAGGCCGGGGAATCGACCAGGCGCGTGGAGAGGCGCACCTCCTTGACGGAACTGTCCAGACCGCTCTTCATCCAGCCCAGCAGGTCGGCCATATCTTTGCGCTGCTCGGAGAGCTTCTCTTCGGCGGCCTTCTTCTCTTCCTCGTCGCCCAGGTCGATCTCGCCGCGCAGAATGGACTTAAACTTCTTGCCGTCGAACTCGGGAACGGTCTCCAGCCAGATGCTGTCGATGGGATCGCTGAAGATCAGGACCTCGATGCCCTTGGCCTTAAACATCTCCATCTGCGGCGCCTTTTCCAGAACGGCGCGGTTCTCGCCGGCGATATAATAGATCTCCTTCTGGTTCTCTTTCATGCGCGAGACGTAGTCCTCGAGCGTGGTAAGCTCCGCCGAATGCGTGGTAGCGGCCAATACCGTCTCTAAGATCTTATCGCGGTTGGCATAATCGTTGTATAAGCCCTCCTTGAGGACCTTGCCGAATTCGTTCCAGAAGGTCAGATAATCGGCGCTGAGCTTCCTGGCCTCCTTCTTCTCGGCGTTTTCTTCCTTGACGGCGTTCTCGGCTTCCTCAGCCTTTTCGCCGTTTTCAGCCTTCTCATACATCATGCCCTTGAGCGTGCCCAGAATTTTGCGGACGATGCTCTTGTTGATGGCCTTAATCTGACGGTTCTTCTGGAGAATCTCGCGGGAAATATTCAGGGAGAGGTCGGATGCGTCGACGACGCCGCGCAGGAAGCGCAGATACTGAGGAACCAGATCTTCGCAGTCGTCCATAATGAAGACGCGCTTGACGTAAAGCTGAATGCCGCGCCGATGATCGGGCAGATAGAGATCAAAGGGAGCTTTGGAGGGGATAAAGAGCAGCGACTGGAATTCAAAGGTACCTTCGCCCTTCAAAGTGACGGTCTTGAGAGGATCGTGCCAATCGTGAGCGATATGGCGATAAAACTCGTTATACTCTTTAGCCTCGACCTCCTTTTCGGGACGGGCCCACAGAGCCTGCATGGAGTTTAAAGTTTCTTCTTCTTCCTTCTCGATATGCTTAGGCTCTTCGCCTTCCTTTTCCGCCGGAACGGTCTCGTGCTTGGTGACCATCATCCTGATGGGATAGGAGATAAAGTCGGAATAGCGCTTAACTAAATTGCGGATAGTCCACTCCTGAGAATAGTCGTCGAGCTCATTCTCTTCATCGGCATCTTTCAAAATTAAAGTGATAGTCGTACCCTGTTTACTGTAATCGGATTCCTCGACCGTGTAGCTGCCGTCTCCGTCAGACTCCCAATGCCAGCCGCCTTCTTCTCCGGCTTTGCGGGTATCGATTATCGCCTTCTTAGCCACCATAAAGACCGAATAGAAGCCTACGCCGAACTGGCCGATCAAATCGGAAACCGCTTTTTTATCCTCGGCGGCCTTAGCCAAAAACTCCGCCGTCCCCGAACGGGCGATCGTGCCGATCAGGTTGGTGAGTTCATCGCGGTTCATGCCGATACCGTTGTCGATTACCTTTAAAATGCGTTCTTTTTCGTCGCGCTCGATCTCTATATGGAGATCGTCGGTCTTGACGTCCAAATCGCTGTTCTGCAGAGAAGCCAAGCGCAGCTTATCCAAAGCGTCGGAGGCGTTGGAAAGAAGTTCGCGCAGGAAGATCTCCTTGTTGGAATAGATGGAATTAATAACTAAATCTAAAAGCTGACGGGCCTCAGCCTGAAATTCGTATGTCTGAGCGGGCATTTGTGTAATTCTCCCTAAAAAAATAAAGCTTGACGCCCTTAATTATAGGGATCAAACGTTTTATTTGTATTAGATTTACGTATGTATTTAATATTTATTTTTGATATGCTCTCTCGCCGGGCTCAGAACAATAAAGGAACGGCTCAGGACGGCGCGGGGAAAAACAGAATCAGAAGACTGAGCTGCGCTTCCGGGGCGGAGAGCGCTCAGCGGAGCTAAAAGCAAAAAAAAAGACACAACGCAAAACACGCTGTGCCGTCAAAAAAAAGCAATAATTTCAGAATTGTAAATTATTTGCCTAAGGGTTTAGCTACGACAGGATTGACAGGACTCCAAACCATCAGTTTGGCATCGATGTTCTGAACAGCTCTGGACTCTATACGGACGCGAAGCTTTTCATACTTTTCGCCGGTACGAGGAATGCTGTAGGTATCGCCTACTCTGGCATTGCTCTTAGAACCGATCAAAGTTCCGTCGGGAGCATAGAACTTCACATCAAAATACTCGGTGGAATCGTGAACACGAGTGGAACCGAACAAGGCGTCACTGGAGCACTCTTTGGTGTGAGTATTGTGTAAATTGAATTTAGGAGCCTCAATCATCCAGAACTTGCCGTTTACGATCTCAGTTTCAATGTAGCTGTTCTCGTAGAAGAAGTAGCTGGTATTATAAGAAGGATACTCATAAATACTGTACACGTAGGGGCCGTATTCAGTTATTACGTTGACAGTTTTCTCTGCCATAGCCGGCGTACCAATTGTCAGGCAACCCAGCGACAAAGTGGCCAGCAGGAAGAGCTTGGCTGAAAATTTATTCATTGAGCCTACTCCGCTTTCTCGGCCCTCAAGGGCCATCTAAATGTTGACGGGACCATTCTCAAGCCCCTGATGCAGAACTACTGCACACACATCCGAATGTTTCGTATGCAGATCGTATCCGCCGAAAAACTCTTTCAGTTTCCACAATATTAAGCCTGTTCCTTCCCCATGAGCGCTTTTTTGCATAAAGGGTCCTGCGCCTTCACCACGGGCCGTCAGCGTCCGAAAAAACTTTCTAAATAAGAGCAGGAAACCAAAGCCAGGCCTTCTTCCGTTTCCTTTTTGATAAAAGCGTCAAAATCAGCTCTGCGGCCTTTATAGATAAAACGCAGTACAAAGCTGTGATCATCCTTTTCTAAAATTTCCCGAACCCTGTCGCTTTCGGAAAGAGCGGTCAAAAGAACATCAAAACTTTTCTCGGCAGCCTGGATCTGAATTAAATGGAACTGCCTGAGCTCCGTTTGGAAATCGGGGAAACATCCCTTATAAAGGATTCCGCCGCTCTCGCTTATTAAAAGCGCCTGACTGCATATATCTGCAAAATGCTGCAGGTTTTCTGAGGAAACCAGCACCGCCTTGCCGGTATTGCGGATATTGACGATAATCTTTAAGGTCTCCGCCGCCGTCTGATAATCGTCTACTCCCAGGGCGTCCTCAATGACCAAAAGCTGAGGATTATGAACGTAAGCTCTGGCTATGGAAACGCGTTTTAAAACATGAGGAAGGGTTATTTTAGATATCTGGCTGCAGCGGAAATCGCCGATTTTAGCAATTTCTATAGCTTCATTAACAATATAAGGGCGGAAATAATCCTCTATGCCATAAAGCCTGGCAAAAAAGTCAATATAATCTCCGACGGTCATTTCCGGATAAAAACCGGGTACGGCCCCGGCAAAGCCTATCCTGCGCCGTCCCTCCTCTGAATTCGGCTCAAAACCGCCTACTGTAATTTTACCGCCCTTAAGCGGCCGACGTCCGATACATAGCTGCAGAAAGGCCGAGCTGAAATTCAAACGCTGAGAAAAGACCGCCGCCAGCTCTCCGGCTCTGAGATTAAAGGAAAAAGGACCGCAGAGATTCCCAGCAAGCTTAAATTTAATATCGGCAGCCTCCAAAACCGGGGAAACCATATTCCGCTACTCGACAGTATCCTTATTGGTGACGCTGTCATAATCATTATAGGTATTGCCGCCGGTTATAAAATCGGAGACCTCCGCAGCGGGAGGAGCGGCTTCGGCGGTTTCAGACACCGGTTCCAGAACCGGACGGTTGATGCGCACGGTAGTTTCCGAATCGGGGCGGATGACGGCCGGCGCCTGAGGGGCCTTTTCCTTTTCATTGCCTCCGCTGATGACCGGTACAGAAAGAGGCACCGGCGCGCCCGAAGCCTTATCGCTGGAAGAGACTACCGCCTCAGAAACAGAAGGGCGCTCGGGAGGAGCGCCGGCAGGCTGCTTATAAACTGAAGCTCTATAGGTGCAGACCGGATGCTCAGACTCCTGGCGGATAGGCTGCGTTGGCTGCGAGGTATGTACCTCCGGCTCCTTTTTCACCGGAGTCTTTTTAACAGAGACAGCGGAAACGGTTTTAGAAGGCTTGGCTTCATTCTCCTGAGCCCTGACCGCCTCACGCACCTCCGAACCGCCGCCGTAGGCGACGGCGCTTTCTTCAGGGCTTTCATTGACTTCTGCATATGACGAGGAGGCCGAGCCTGAGGAGTCCTGGGCATAAGAAGAATCTCCGCCTAAATCTCCGTAATCGTAATAATCGGCGTCTGCGCCTTCGGTGGAAGCGGAAGCCTCGCCTGCGCCGTCATCGTATGAAGCCGCGGCCGCTTCGTTTTCAGCTTCAGACGCATTCGCTTCGGCGTCTTCAGCTTCAGAAGGCCCTTTGCCGGCTTCATCCTTAATGACGGTAAATTCCTTGGCCGGAGCCGCCGGCTGCTCTCTGCGCAGTTCATCTAGCGTCTTTAAAGCCTTTTTGGCGTCGGATCCGGAGATCTGCAGTTTGCCGTCTATCAGACGGTACTTATAGCCCGCCTTCTTGAAAGCTTCGCAGACGCTGTTCAGATCAGCCCCGGCTAAGTCCATATCCGTCCAGGAATTTTCCAGGGAAAAATCCTCGGCGGTAGTAAAGGTCTTGCCGACGCTCTCCTTCTCATCCTCCGAATCGCACATAATCAGGCAAAAACCGCAGAAGGTAAGCAGAATAACTATGCCGACGATAATCCCCAAGCGCAGATTTATCTTCTGCACCAAAGCCAGCAGACGCTCTTTCCAGGGGATCTCCACTTCCTCGATATTTAAAGAGACCTTTTCCTGCTTAGAGGCCTTAAGGATATCGTTCAGAGTGCGCGGCAGCCTCCAATCGGCGCTGGCAGAAGGGGCCAAATCTGCAAAATCGCGTTCAACCTTGGCAATTATATCCAATTCCTCACGGCAGTTCCGGCACATGAAAGAATGGAGACGGATATCGCGCTTGAGATCGTCCTCTAAAGAGTCAGGCGTCATAACGTAAGCAAAAAGCTCATCATGAGTCAAATGACGGTCAAAGACCGGACGAATTCCGCTTTTCGAAAGTTCCGACAAAGGGCGCATAAGCTCCTTAAGACGGCGTACATCTTCATGGCAGACTCTGCACTCCCTCAAATGAGCTTCCACCTCGGCCCGGTTGCTCTTTGCCAAGGAACGCTCGGCATAAGGAACCAGCATAGCCTGAATATAATAATTATTACAACCGTTTGGTGTTCTGGCGTTCACAATTTTTTTCCTTAGCTTTCCAAACAGATCCCGATTTCATTAGGTTAAAGGAGTATTTTTTATAATGGCTTTAAGCCCGCGCAGCAGACGCATACCGATATCGGCAGAAGATTTTACATCAAAATCCTGACTGAGCTGAGCAAAAGTCCTGCAGGCGAAATAGCGCATGACCACATAGCGGTAAGCCTCAATATCGGAGGCGACCAGGCTGTTTAAAGCAGAAAGAACATATTTGGCCTTACCGCTCAAAGCCGCTCTGAGCTCATCTTCCGAAGCCACGCTATATCCCTGCGCAGCAGGCTCTCCGCACTGTGAATCGGGAATCGAGGGCGCTAAACTGACCTTTCCGGCCTTGCCCTGCAAAGCGGCGTGAATCTTCATATCCTCTGAAGGTCTCATGGCCTTGCCTGCGCCATCCTGAGAAATACTCCCGGCCAGGGCGGACGTCTTTGTCTGTCTGAGCGGCTGAGGAGCAGAAGGACCTGCGTTTTTACTCTCTGCGGCAGAAACATTTTTCTTATTCTTAATTTCGTCGCTTTTTAAAGTTTCGGCTGCTTCACGCCTTTTTCTCTCCGCCGCCAAAGTAAGGGAGGTTCTGCTGTTATAAGCCTGCCAGCGGGCATAGGCGGTTTCCGCCTTCTTGCCGCCGGATGAACGGGACGCTTCGTGTCCGGCCGCTTTAGCGCCCCCGTATCCGGCCGAGGCCGCCGAAACGCTGCGGGCAGGAACGGTAAATTTCGGTTCCTTGGCTACTCGCGGCTCTTCGGCCCTGTTCCGCCCGGAAGCGGCAGGTTCGTTATTCCTGGGCGCATTTGCATCTGCGGCGGGGCGAGACACCGGAAGACCGGAAATTCTCTTTTTATCACGCGCATTAAGTCCCGTCTCTGAATTATGAGATGAAGACGTCTTGCCAGAGCGCCCTCTCTGACTGTCGTATACGCCGCTGAAAGAATCGTACCTGAACATCGCCTCAACGCTGTCGGCCGCCGCGTCGTCGGTTTCTCCTGCGGCAGCGCTCTGAGCGCTTCCTTTTACGCCGCTCTTGACAGCCTCAAGGCCGTCTCTTGAAGAAAAGCTGCGCATTCTTCTGGAAAAGCTGTCCATAAAGCTGCGGAAAATATACAGCTTAATACCGGAACTAAGCTCTAATTCGGGAGCGTCCTTAATAAAACGAATGAAAAAGTCATTCAGCAGTTCCGCTCTCCTGCTGCCGGGAACCGTAAGCGAGGGAGCCACGATGCTCTGCGAAGTCATACGATTGTTAGGGCTTCTGCTTTCTAAAGCCACCAGCAAATTTTCAGCATAAGGATAAAAGGTCCTGACCAACAGCTCGGCGGCAAATTTATCGCCGTCTTTAAAATGGCGCAGAATAACTTTTACCGCTTCGGGCTCCTCTCTGCGCAGCCGAGATATGAGCTGCACCTGCGCTGCATTGTCATGCAGGCGCGCCTGATCAAAAAGTTCATCCAAAGAACCGACAGCCTTGGAAGATGCGTGTTCGTCAGCTGTTTTTCCGGGAGAAACGTCTTTATAATATTCTGCAGCCACTGCTATTCACCAACTGTTTTCAATTTTAACCGCTTTTGCTTCATAATAATTATATCACTATCGACGCGCCGGCATGTAAAAAATAAGCAAGAAATATTTAACTTTATGGCGGTTTTTTCCCGTTTCGTCGAATAGTGCCGCAAATTAAGCCAACAATCTGCAAAGGACTGCCTGAACGTGAATAATTATAAACTAACTGCCTTGATAAGCGCGTGTCTTCTAGCCGCTTCGGCAGCCGGCGCTTCCGCTTTGCCTCAGAACGATACGCCCGCAGGGCCTGGGGCTCTGTCCTCCGAGTCCGCCTATACCCTGTCGGCGAACAGCCCCGACGACAGCGCAGAAGATCTGAAAGGAATAGTTAATAATACAGAATCTGGCTCGAGCCTCAACGGTGAAACGGAAAGCGTCCGCTTTGTCCCTCTGCCTTCCGAAGATCAGGACAGCTCCTCCGAGCTGCGTCCGGACATAGGTCTCTTAGTTACGGATAAAAACGGGAAACCCGCTTCCGCAAACGTTATTTTAAGCGGTGCCAGCGAATATACCGCCGTAACCGATCTGGACGGGCTGTTCAACGCCCCTTACGGCGAAGCTCTCAGCGAAGAAGAAAAAGAAATCTTGCTCAGCAGCTTAAATTTGTTTGTTCAGTCAAAATTCGCTTCCAAGGTTTTAGCGCCTCAAAAGATCGTTCTGGTCAGAAATGAAAATAAGGACTTGAAAGCCTCCGTTTATGACGTCAGCCTGGGAGTCTCCCGCGAACTGAAAATCCCGGCTCAGACTCCCGACGGACTGCAGATGATCTGCGATATGGCCTATAAGGATATAGGGCAGAATTTGGTTCCGGTAGTCGTTAATACCCAAAGCAACAAATACCATTTGCCCGGAGCGGAGCATATATCCAAAAACGCCCGGCTCTACGCCTTCAAGGACAAATCTCTGGCCCGGCGCGAGAATTATCTCCCCTGTCCGGTCTGCTTCCCCGAAGAGAACAGCTATCTGCGCCAGACCAATTACGAAAGAAAAGAGACCTCCCAGGGAGAAGCGGCGGTCACCAGCCGCTACCGCGTGAGCCAAGACCCTGAGTCGATCGAAAAAGTCCGCAAAATAGGTCTTAAGCTGCTTAAAGCCAACGATTATCCGGGCGACTACTGCAGATTTGTGGTGCTGGATTCCGATGAAGCCCAGGCCATGTCGCTGCCCCACGGTCCTATATTTATCACCACCGGCCTTATGAATCTTCTGGAAACAGACGATGAACTGGCCGCCGTTCTGGGGCACGAATTTGCTCACATCATTCTGCAGCACGGACGCCAGAGCAGCAACCGCAATATGGCCGGCAATATTTTGGGTCAGGCGCTGCGCTATACGGGAAGCTACTGGGGATATTTCGGAGGGAGGCAGGCCATAAAGCTCATCAATAAAGGCTTTACCAGAGGGCAAGAATATGAAGCCGACGCTAAGGGAATTTATTACGCCTTTGCCGCAGGTTTTGATCCCAACGAATTCTGCAATACTCTGCAGAAACTGGATATGTACCAGTCACAGTCAGGAACCAAGCCCTTGGTAGCCTGGCTCAGCGACCATCCTTCTTCTCCGGATCGCATAAATAATATCAAAAAGCAGTGCGAAAAGCTGCAGCTCTTTATTGACGCCTGCAATACGGCAAAAGAACATAATGACGGCGCATTCGCTTTGGCCGTCAGCCGCTATGCTTCAGGCTGCAGCGACAGCGATCAACTGTACGGACAATTCCGTAAGTTCTGCGACGTCTACAAAAAAATTGCTAAGTAAAGGGAAAAAAGCTATTTTCGTATAACTAAGAATTAGTAGTAGATTGTGCTTTTATAGGGCACTGTCGGTAAGTTAAGGAAAAACAAGCTTTTAGCAGACACGCTTAATAAAGGTTTTCTTTGACGCGTACGCGGAGATTCGAGCGTAAGCGAGCGCGGAGCGGTAGCGACAAAGAAAACCGGCATAACGAAAACAAGTTAGACATGCTTGACAGATTCTTCGCTTCGCTCAGAATGACAGAGGAAACATTTACAAGCCTAATGCAGAAATGCTTTTGTGCCATATTTAGCAAGTTATTACCTTAACTTTATGACATTGTTTAATAGGGAGATTTTTTTATGCTGAAAAGCGACGGGGTTATTCTCGAATATAAAAACGCTTTGGGAGAAACCTTAACCTACAAAACGGTTATGACTACCGTGCAGGAGAAGAAAGAAGCGGACGCCGATCCGGAGGTTACCCAAAACCAGATGGAAATTATTATGGATCAGACCGTTGTAAAACTTCAGGGAACTACCGCGGATATAAATATGCATATCGTCGGCGGCTTTATCGAACGCAACGGAAAGATCGAGGATCTGCCCTTTGCCGGTCAGGTTATTGAAACCACTATGGAAAGCAGCGGCAAATTGACCAAAACCTCCATCAACACCGGCATAAATCAGCCGGTATTTCCTAAAGGCCTTACGCGCATCGGCTTTAGCTGGCAGGAAAATCGCAGCATGCTTATCCCGATAAACAATCAAGAGAAGAATATAAACTTATGTTATAATTATACTCTGTCGGAATTGACTCACGAACGCAACTATGAAGTCGCCGTTATCGATATCAATGTACCCGAAGTATCAGTTGACATCGGCGACAACATCAAATACAGCATCGGCATACAGGGACGCACTCTCTTCGCTCACCGCGCCGGACGCATGGTAAGCAGCCATGTATGCACCGACACCCGCGTAAATATTCCTTCCGCTCAGCTCAGCCTCAACACCAAAGTAAATATCGATACCCATCTGCAGCATGTGGATTCGCCGGTCCCGGAGACGCCGGAAGTAGAAGAGCATTTCATCATAGGCTTTTAAATAATCTGCAGAAACATTCTCCCATTGAAATAAATCCGGCAAAAAAAAGAGACAGCCCCTTTACCGGCGGCGGTCTCTTTTCATTTTATACAGATTCGACAGACAGGCTACTTTAAGCAGCGATCTATAAAAGGCTGAAGGTATTCGCTGCGCTTTTCCTTAGGCAGAGAATCCAAAATTTCAAACATCTGATCCACCAGCAGTTTCTGCTGTCGGCAGCGCAGATCGCTGATTTTGACGACATAAGCTTTCACGGTTTCCTTATTGGGCTTCTCCTTGGAAAGCTCCTTAGCGCAAGCCCCGCGCAGCTCCCTCATTTCGGCATGGATAACATTCATCTGCGACTGATATTTTTTGCGGATCTTATGAGCTTCGGGCGTATTTATACGGTTCAATTCGCTGCCGGGAGGAACTCTTTTCGCGACGCTTGCGTCATACTGATGAGATTTGTGCCGATTTACCTCGCCGGCCGTACCGGAGGCCTTCCACACTTTTTCGTTTCGGCCGGTATCAGGCTCCTGAGCCTGAGCAGGACAGCTGCCCAGAATGAGACTCAGCCACATTAAAGCGCATAAAAGACCAAACAGACAATGTTTATTCATCCCTGCCTCCCGCATCAGTTCTGATGCTCTGTTCGGCGTCACAAATATCATCAAAAGCAGAATCCAATAATTCCTGCGACATTATATCGTCCCATTCGCCGTTATATTCGGCATAAACATAACTCTCAAAACTGTCGTCCCCGTCCGGCGCTTCGCTCTGAGCAGAAACCGCTTCAGCAGAAGTCTCAGCGGCCGGTTTAGAGGCGACCGGCCCGGAACCTGCTCCGTTATACAGATTTCCGCCCACTCCCCAGAAACAGACGCCGCCGAATATAAAAGCCGCCGCAGCCGCCGCAGCCAGACCGCGATAACCGCTGAAGAAGCCCTTTCTTTCAGCTTTGCCGCGCAGCTTGACTATTTCAGCCTCCGCTTCCTCCTGACCGACCCTCTTCCAGAAACGCAGGCGATAATCAGCGGCAGGCTCGAGTTCAGTCTCCGCGGGGAAAGCCTCTGCCAGGTCTTCCCAGTTTTTCTTTAATTCCTTAAGATACAGACTGCAAGCTTCGCAGCCCTGCAGATGCGAACTGACAGAAGCAGCTTCATCCGCAGACAAAAAGCCTTCATCGTAGTCTAAAAGCAAATCCTGACAACGATCGCAATTTAATTCACTCATAAACGCTGCTCCTTTCCGTTATTAAAAGCTTTATTTAAACGCTTGAGCAAAAACTGACGCGCTCTGTGCACCCGGGAGCGCACCGCCGCCGAAGTTATTCCCATAACCTCGGCAATATCTTCATATGTCATATCGTAAAACCGGTTTAAAAGCAGAGGCAGACGCATCTCCTCTTCTATATCCAACAGCGCCTTCTTTAGTTCCTCGCTCACTTCCATGCATTCAACCTTCTGCAGCGGCGAGTCCTGAGGGTCGGCGATGCTGCGCATCAAAGGACGATCTGAATCGGTTTCGACAGGCTCGTCCAGACTTATCTGCAAAGGAATATCTTTAACCCGTCTGCGTTTCTCTTTTAAACATTGGTTCATAGTCACTTTATAAATATATGTAAAAAGCTTTGCCCTGATTTCAAACCGAGGCAGAGCCCTATACAAATGCAGGAAAACCTCCTGCGCCGTGTCCTCGGCTGAACGCGCAGTAGAATTGCCTCTGAATCTGTATATTAAATTTAAAACCGGACGATAATAAATAGTCATGAGCTCATCAAAAGCTGAATCGTCTCCGGCCTGAAAACGATTCAGCAAAGCAGCGTCTCTATTATCATCAAAACCGCTTTTACTATCTAATCCCATCACAACTTGTTTGTTTCGATCTTGCTCTGTATTTTTGAAACCCGTTTAACTAAATACCAAAAGGCCTCTGCTGTTTCAACCATTATCCTAAAAAGCCTATTTGAGCGGCGGAAAAATTCTTCTGTACGCTCTCTTCAGATTCTTCGCTGCGCTCAGAACAGCAAAAAAAAGCTCCGCCGATTTTAAGAAGCGGCGGAGCTCTCTGCGTTTATCCGATCTTATAAAGCTAAGTCAGGATAAAGCTCTCTGTTAAGCCTTGGAGGCTAAATAGATATAATTTTCATAGCGGGCCTTGGCGATCTCTTCGGCCTCGGCGGCGAACTTCTCAGCCGCTTCGGGATTGAGTCTCTGCAGCTGGCGGAAGCGGTTCTCGCTGTTGAGATAATCGCGCACAGAACCCTTCGGCTCTTTGTAGTCGACCTGCAGGCAGGGCTTGCCTTCGGCGCGCAGACGAGGATCATAGCGGTACAGAGGCCACTGGCCGCACTCTACGGCAGCTTTCTGGTGCTGCAGACCCTCGGCCATGTTGATGCCGTGGTTGATGCAGTGCGCGTAAGCGATAATCAAGGAAGGACCGTCATAGGCCTCGGCCTCGGAAATAGCCTTCAGAGCCTGAGCATCGTTGGCGCCCAGAGCGATCTGAGCCACATAGATGTTCTTGTAGGACATGGCGATCATGCCTAAATCCTTCTTGGGCAGAGACTTGCCGGCCGCCGCGAAGCGGGCTACCGCGCCCAAAGGCGTGGCCTTGGAGGCCTGACCGCCGGTGTTGGAATAGACCTCGGTGTCGAGGACCAGAACGTTGACGTTCTTGCCCTGAGCCAAAACGTGATCCAAACCGCCGTAGCCGATGTCATAGGCCCAGCCGTCGCCGCCGATGATCCACACGGAGCGGGGAATCAGAGCGTCCATGACGGAAGCGAACTCCTTGGAGCACTCGCAGCCGCAGGAATTGACCTTCTCCTCCAGCTTGGCCAGCAGCTCGCGCTTTTTGGCGATGACTTCGGGAGTGGCGGGCTCATTGCTCATCAGGCCCTCGTAAATTTCGGGATCGATCTGATCCTTCTTCTGCTCGAGGAGCATGCGGGCGTACTCGGTCTTCTGATCGATGGATACGCGCATACCTAAGCCGAACTGAGCGTTGTCCTCAAAGAGGGAGTTGGACCAGGCGGGACCGCGGCCTTCTTTATTGACGCACCAGGGAGTGGTGGGCAGGTTGCCGCCGTAAATCGAGGAGCAGCCGGTGGCGTTGGCAATGACGGCTCTGTCGCCGAAGAGCTGGCTGACCAGCTTGACGTAAGGAGTCTCGCCGCAGCCGGCGCAGGCGCCGGAGAACTCGAACATAGGAGGAAGCAGCTGGACGTTCTTGATCATGCCGCGCTTCAGGTCTTTGCCCTGATCGGGAAGATCGAGGAAGAACTTCCAGTTGGTGCGGCCGTTCTCGCGCTCGGGGCGCTGAGGAACCATGGTGATGGCCTTTTCCTTGGCCGGGCAGACCGTGGTGCAGAGGGTGCAGCCGGTGCAGTCCTCAACGGCGATCTGCATGGTGAACTTGTAATCCTTGTAGCCGGTGAAGCCCTTGGCGTCGGCCATCTTGAAGGAGGCGGGAGCCTTGGCGGCGTCTTCGGCGGAAACCAGACGGGAGCGGATAGCCGCGTGAGGGCATACCGTCACGCACTTGCCGCACTGAATGCACTTGTCGGGATCCCAGGCGGGAACGACGGAAGCGACGTTGCGCTTCTCCCACTGAGTGGTGGCGGAGGGCCAGGTGCCGTCCACGGGGATGGCGCTGACCGGAAGCTCGTCGCCGCGCTCGGCCATCATGACGGCCGTAACCTTTTTGACGAACTCGGGAGCCTCGTCAGAGACGACGGGCTTGCGGGGCTTACCGGTAACCTTCAGGCCTTCGGTCTCTACTTTGTAGAGAGCAGCTAAGCTGCTGTCAACGGCGGCCCAGTTTTTCTCGACGACGGCCATGCCCTTCTTGAGGTAGCTCTTCTTGATGCTGGCCTTGATATAGCCGATAGCTTCGTCGGCGGGCAGCACGTTGCTGATGGCGAAGAAGGCGGTCTGCATGACGGTGTTGATGCGGCTGCCCATGCCGGCGTTCTGAGCCACGGTCAGAGCGTCGATGACATAGAACTTGAGGTGCTTCTTGATAATCTGCTCCTGAACCTCGGCGGGCATCTTATCCCAGACTTCTTCTTTGGAGAAGGGGCTGTTCAGCAGGAATACGCCGCCGTCTTCGGCGTTCTTGAGCACGTCGTACTTCTCGAGATACTCGAAGAGGTGAACGGCGATAAAGCTGGCGCTCTGAATGAGGAAGGGAGCGTCGATGGGCTTGGGACCGAAGCGCAGGTGGGAAACGGTAAGACCGCCGGACTTCTTGGAGTCATAGACGAAGTAGCCCTGAGCATAGTTGTCGGTATCGGCGCCGATGATCTTGATGGAATTCTTGTTGGCGCCCACGGTACCGTCGGAGCCCAGACCGTAGAACATAGCTCTGACGGTGCCTTCGGGCTCGTGGATCCAGGAGGCGTCATAGGCTACGCTGGTATGGGTAACGTCGTCGTTGATACCCACGGTGAAGCCGTGAATGGGATTGGCTTTAGCCAGCTCGTCGTAAACGCCCACGACCATGGCGGGAGTGAAGTCTTTGGAGGACAGACCGTAACGGCCTCCGACCACCTTGGGCAGTCTGGCGAATTTGCCCTTGCCGTCTTCCATATTGCGCATAATGGCGGTAACGACATCCTGGAAGAGAGGCTCGCCGGCGGAACCGGGCTCTTTGGTGCGGTCGAGCACGCCGATCGTCTTGACGGTGGCGGGAACGGCGGCGATGAAGGAGTCGATATCGAAGGGACGGTACAGGCGGGCGGTAACGACGCCGACCTTGCGGCCTTCAGCCAGCAGCTTGTCGAGAGTGCCGCGGACTACGGAGACGCCGGAGCCCATAAGCACGATGACCTGCTCGGCGTCTTCGGCGCCGTGGTACTCAAAGAGGTTGTAAGAGCGGCCCGTCAGTTCGGCAAACTTCTTCATCAGGTTGGAAACGATGCCGGGGGTCTTCAGATAGTAAGGATTGGAAGCTTCGCGGCCCTGGAAATAGATGTCCGCATTCTGAGCGGTGCCGCGGATGAAGGGATGATTGGGATTGAGAGCGCGCTTGCGGTGCTCGTGGACGAGCTCGTCGGAGATCATGGCCCGAAGCACTTCGTCGGAGATCTTCTCAACGGTGTTGACTTCGTGAGAGGTGCGGAAACCGTCAAAAGCGTGAATGAAGGGGATGCGGCTCTCCAGAGTGGCGGCATGGGCGATGCAGGCCATGTCGGCGGCTTCCTGGACGGAGTTGGAGAAGAGCATGGCAAAGCCGGTGCTGCGGCAGGCCATCACGTCGGCGTGATCGCCGAAGATGGAAAGGCCCTGGGCGGCCAGGGAACGGGCGGCAATATGGAAGACCGTGCTGGTCAGCTCGCCGGCGATCTTGTACATGTTGGGGATCATCAGCAAGAGGCCCTGACTGGCGGTAAAGGTAGAGGTCAGAGCGCCTGTCTGCAGCGCGCCGTGCACTGCGCCGGCGGCGCCGCCCTCAGATTCCATTTCCTGAATATGAGGAGTAGCTCCCCACAAGTTCTTGCGGCCGTCAGCGCTCCACTGATCGGCGAACTCGCCCATGGGAGAAGAGGGGGTAATAGGATAAATTGCGCAGACTTCACTGGCTCTGAAGGCTACATCGGCGGTAGCTTCATTGGCGTCCATAATAGCCTTGACAACGTTGGCGTTTCCCATATGAATAAATGAAACTCCTTTCGAGAACGGGAAGAGCATTAACACTCCCAGACCTTAAAGCTCGGGGATTCCCGCTTTAACAAACGGCAAAAAAAAACACCTCTCCGGAGAGAGCGGCAGATGAATTTCAATTCGTTCAAGCGGGCATAAAATTCGGGGTGTGTCCGACCCTATAATCTTTACATATCAATAAGGAGCCTTCACGCCTTAACTGCTAGTTTCCTTTTTTTATTTTATTTAAGAGCGGTATTTGCAGTTTGTCCGGAGCATGCCGCTCCGGAACCGGCAGAGAGCTCCCGGTCAAGGACGCTCCCTATCTTAGGCGAAGCGGCCTCTGAGCCAAAAGAGAGCGGATTCTTCGCTCGCTGTCGGTAAGTTAAGCAAGCGTTCAGCGAACATGATTCATTCAGGTTTATCTTTTGCGCGGAGACGAGCGCCCGAGCCGCGCATACGGCCAACCGCGCGGCGCAGGATAAAGGCGGAAAAAATCGCTTAAAATCCGTTTAAAACGGGGGATATTGGCGCTGCGGCAAAGAAATTTTTGATTATGAAACAGCTTTTAAATTCTTTTCCGCAAAAAATATGTAAATTCGGCGCCTGCCTGACTCTCGCCTGTGCTTTATGCACGTCTCTGGCATACGCCGTTCCGACAGATCCCGGTGAGAACGCCAAACCGCAGAGTTCTCAAAGCGCAGCCGAAAAGGAAGCGGAGCCCGCGCACGGTTCGCTTATCAGCGAACAGCCGGACAGCTCTGCCGCTGAAGTCAGCGTACATGACTATTTAGAAGCGCCGACCCTGCTCAGCAAGACCTTCCTCTTCCCTCAGGACGCCTTTGAAAATCAAGGAGGCACGCTCTTCAACGCTTACCGCAAATATTTATATAGATTTGAAAAGTCACCGGAAGGCGTAATTACCCATTTCCGCCACTATGAATACGGCCTGACCAAGGACATGAAGAATCAAACCTTCCCCTACGATCTGCCTGTCTGCAGCGGCCGCGGTCTCAATTTCTGGCTGGACAAACACAGCATCATAGCCACCATTGATGAAATAATGGACGGGACAGAGCTGATTTTCTGCGCCGTCCCTCCCAATACCAACATCGGGCAAGTCTTCAGATATAAAGGCGCTTGCTGTAAAATGGGACAAAAGCTCTTCACGGTAAAAACGCCGGCCGGAACCTTTAAAGACTGCCTGTCGGTTTCTTCCTGCGCTGAAGACGGCAGCCCGGTCGACGGCGCCAATCTGACCTTCTACGCTCCCAAGCTCGGCGAAATCCTCAATTTAATCTACGACTCCGCGTCGCAGCAATACAAGGTCAAAGCCATCCTCGTCTCCAGCCAAAGCGCCAAAGAGCCGCATTATGCCGCTCTGTCTCCGAGCTTGACCTTAAACAGATATATGTACACTCCTTATCTCTGCGATAAGGCCTACGCCCATGTCTCCCTTCCCGGCAAGCAGACGGGGTCCTCGTACTCCTTCTATAAGCTAATCCATCCTGAGGGCTTCGGCAGGAGCAAGGTCTTCTGGATGCGCTTTGACACTCCCGAAGATTTTAAGGCTTCGGACAAACCCAAAAATCCTCCCGTCAAAGGAGTGGATTTCCTCGACGCCGAGACCGACAGCATTATGCGCATGTGCGACGAAGATCCCGCGCCCAATACTGTTATCCCCCCTCTGGAAAGCGCCGATACCAATTATCAATTCAATCACAGATGGTACAAGCTTTCCTCGCAGACTTACAACATCTCCACAGACGCCGGCGAATTTGTCAATTGTCTGCAGGTGACCTATTTCGGCGATACCCCAGACGTTCTCGACGGGAATTCCTACAGAGCCTACTACGCCCCGGATTTGGGAGAGATCTGTCGGGATTATTACAATCCCCAGACCAAAAAATTTGAAGGCTATGAGATCCTCCGTAAATATAACATGGGCGCCTCAAAAACGCCCAAAGGCCCGGCCGACGCCAAAGCCGACAATAACGCCCCTAAAGCCGACAATAAAACTGACAGCCGCAAAAGCGAATAAAACATAGCCTTTGCGCAGAAAAATCAAGAGCCGGACCCGCATCGCCGCGGAGTCCGGCTCTTTTATTTCGGCGCGTATCCGACGCCTCAGCCGAAGGCGCCTGTCCGAAAACAGAAGCAGGAACCCTTCAGTTTATTTCTTCTTATTTAAAATTTCCTCCATCTGATCGAGCAGACGGTCCAGCAAATCGGCAGCCGCCTTCATGGCCTCAGGCTTGGTAATATCGATGCCCGCCGTCTTTAAAAGCTCAACCGGAGGCTTGGAGCAGCCGCCGGAAAGCATCTCCAGATAAGCGTCGCGGGCAGGGGCGCCTTCCTTGGCCACCTTTTCGGAAATGGCTATTCCCGAAGACATACCGGCCGCATAGCTGAAGACATAGAACTTATAATATAAATGCGGGATATAGGCCCATTCCACGCCGTCATATTCGTCGACGGTAAAATCGGGACCGTAATACTGACGAATCAGGTCGGCATAGGTTTTATTCAGGAATTCTGCCGTCAGAGGCGTGCCTTTTTCGCTGGCCGCATGGATCTGCATCTCGAAATCGGCAAAGAGGGCCTGACGGTAGATGGTGGTGCGTATGCCGTCGATCATCTCATTGATCAGATAGAGCTTTTCCTCGTCGTTCTTGGCGTTGGCGATCATGTAATCGGAGAGGAACTTTTCGTTGCAGGTCGAGGCCACCTCAGCAACAAAGGGCACATAGTAGGCGACCGGATAAGGCTGCTTGCCGAAGCTGAGTATACTGTGCATGGCATGGCCGAACTCGTGAGCCACCGTGGACATATCGCTGAAGCTGTCCAGATGGTTGAGCTTGATGAAGGGATGGCAGCCGTAAATACTGGCGCAGCTGGCGCCGCTGTCTTTGTCCTTATGAGGATAGACGTCCACCCAGCCGTTGTTTTCATCCATACCGAAGGTGAAAGTCTTTAAATAATCCTCGCCCATGGGCTTAAGAGCTTCGGCCACAATTTTCCGGGCTTCGTCATAGCTGATATCCCGCTTGGCCGAAGGAACCATAGGCGTATAGAGATCGTAAATATGGATGTCCTTTAAGCCCATAAGCTTTTTGCGGAGTTTGATGTAGCGGTGCAGAGGAGCGGTATTGTTCTTTACGGTATCAACCACGTTTACATAAACCTGCTCGGGAATATTGTCGCGGTCCAAATAGGCCTGGATGGCTGAATCGTAGCCTCTGGCCTTGGCCAGGAAGGAGGAAAAATGAACCTGTCCGGCCATAGTGGCGGCAAAGGTATTGCGATAATCGTTCAAGGTTTTGAAAAATTCCGTAACCGTCTCCCGGCGCACGCGCCTGTCCTTGCTGGAGCGGTATTTAGCGTAGTTAGAGAAGGTAAGCTGAACTTTTTTGCCGTTTTCATCGGTAATTACCGGCAGCTTAATGTCCGAATAGAGAGCTTGGAAAGTCTTTTCAAAATCGGAGGGGAGCTCGTTCAAGTCGATCTCCGCAAACTGGTTGTCGCCGGCCATGGAAAGGAGATTTTCCTCGGCGGGAGACAGAATATGATCTTTGCGGCGGCGGGCCTCGTCTATCCAGGGTATAAACTCTTTCATTTTGGGATATTCCTGAGAGGCCTTTTCAATGACGCTGCCGTCCAGTTTCAGAAGCTCGTCGCGGATGAAAGCAGTGGAAGCCATAAAATAACGCATCATCGCCTGCGACTGTTCATCCATGGCCTGAATTTCCGGATTGCGCAGATCGGTGGTCAGGCGCAGATTGGTATACAGGGTGGCGCGATTAGCCTGAGCCCGAACCTCAAAATACTCCTGCAGACAGTTAAAAAGCATCTCCGGGTCCTGCAGGCAGCCCTTATACTTTTTGAGATGATCAATACCTGCGCCTATAGTGCTCAGAGCGCTCTCAAACTCAGTATCGTTCTTATACAGAGGGGACAAATCCCATTTATAATTATCGGGCACGGAAGCGCGATCCATATTGGCGTCAGGTTTAAAGGTCTTAACATTCTTTTGAGACACGGCAGGGACACCGTCCTTTTCGGGTACGGAAGCAGAAAAAGCAGGGATGCTTAAAGCCAGCGCCAGCGCCAAGGACGCATAAGCGGCAAATTTGTTCATAGTATATCTCCCAACAAAATACAGCTTTCACATAAAATCTGTTTTTTCAGCTTTATGCTGAAGCGGCTTGCAAATATAAACCTGCCGTTATTCGCACTTAATTGTGCAAATACCCACTTACAGCTCCACATATTTGCTCTCTCCGGAGCTCAGCGCTGTCAAACAGCCGCTGAATTCAACAGGTTTTTAAAGACCCGACCTATAAAATTAAATCATGCCAAATTCAACGGACTGCAAACAAAGAAAATATTATGAGGTCATGCTGCCGACAACTAAAAGGCCCGCCTACTTTGCCGCTCAAAGTTTAAACGAGAATTATCTCCCCGGCGAAAGGGTGATTGTCGAAACCACCAGAGGACAGGAGCTGGGCGTTATCAGCAATCTGCCGCCCAGAGTTGCCGAGGCTGCGCCCGCAAGCACAGACAGCGTGACCGCCGCGGCCAACAGAAACGCCTCCCATATAATTCTCCGCAGAGCCGCCCCCGAAGACTCGGTATTAGCCAAACAAAGAGAGCTACAGGCCCTGGAAGCATTGAAAACCGTCAAAGAGAAAGTTCATGAGCTGGAGCTGCAGATGAAAATTCTGGCCGCCTTCATACCTCTGAGCGGAAACTATATGGTAATAAAATATTACGCTCAAAAACGCGTCGATTTCCGTACGCTGGTAAAGGAGCTCTCCTCAAAGCTGAAAATGCGCATAGAAATGAATCAGATTGGGCCGCGAGATCGAGCCATTCTGACTAAAGGGCAGGGAATATGCGGCTGCAGCCTATGCTGTTCGGTCTGGCTTCAGGATCTGACCTCCATTTCCATAAAAATGGCTAAATCTCAAGGCATGTCTCTTAATCCGGGGCGGGCAGCCGGAGTCTGCGGACGCTTAATGTGCTGTTTGAAGTTTGAACAGGACGATTCGGAAGGCATGCCGTTTGAAGATAATTATGATTTCGAAAACAGAGGCTGTCCCGCCCGCTGCCGCTCCGCCGGCCGTGAAAGGTTTTCTGAAGCCGAAGAAACTGACGAATAAAAAAATAAGGCAAAAAAAAGGTTTCCTTAAACTTTACTGAATTTTCCTATACTTATACAATTTCAGCTTTGCTTAATATATTTCCGATTTTTGGAAAAATTCTTAAAAGAGGGTTAATTAAAATGACTGAAGAGCATCTCAAAAACGCTATGGAAGCCTTGCAGAAGGCCTTTAGAAAGCTAAGCAAGGAAGAAATTCAGGTCGTCAAAAACATTCAGAAGGAATGCGCTCAGGCCAAAGAGGCCGGAACCGTAGAGGATGAGCGTCTGGAGTTCTGTTATTGTGTAAAAATGAGCACCGACCTCATAAATAACGAGGAACTCACCATAGCCTGCGACGCCTATATCGAAGCCTCCCGGCAAACTCAGGCCTAAGGACAAAAAAAAACAGCCTTCACCGATTAAAAGGTGAAAGCCGTTTTGGCCTTGGCTTATATTAAAGCGGCATTACCACGAAAATGCCGCTTTTTTTTGATTAAGCCATATAAAGAGTGTTCATATTGCCGGATGCAAAGGCCTTATCATACATGGACTTCATTTCGTCGAGACCGAGAATACCGTCAGTCATCTGAGAATTGTATTTAGCAATCAGCTCATTGGTGGAAATGGCGGTAGCCTGGCCCATATTTCCGGTCGTCATATTGACGAAATTGCCCAGGTTTTCAAAGCCCTGCTGGGTTCCCGCATCAGAGAAGTAATTTTCAATCGCATCGGGCTGACGCAGAGCGGCAAGATTCGACTGATAGGTCTGCTCCAAATAAGAGTCAATGTTCAAATCGGGAACCTGGAAGGTCTCGGTACCTACTCCGTTGAGGTTATACAGATTGGCTAAATCGGAATAGGCCAGAGAGTTGCCGTCCTGTACCAGAGACATTAAGGGATCTCTCTGCGACATAATTGAATCTCTCTGCGAATAAACGGAAGCGCCCATATCGTCAATAGCGCCCTGATAGGAATGCAGCAGCGTAACGGCTGAATCCTCATTCGGCTTGGGAGTGCTGAAATAGTTCATGGCAGAGGTATTGAAATAGTTTTCCATGCCGCCCACGCCGGTGCTGGCCGGTGTGGCAAAGTTTGAAGGAGCGCAGGCCTGCGTAAAGGCAGACGGATCAAACGTCATGGCATTGGACATAGCCTTGCTGATGTCCTCAGGGAACAGGTTCGAAGAGGAATTGGCCGGAATATTGAATTTGTCTCTGAACTCGCTGGTTAAGGGAAGAGAATCAGTCACAAAAGCGGGGTGATCGGCGCTTGTGCCCCGGAAAGCCGAAGCGGTGTCGCCGCCGTAAGTGTAGCCGACCATATTGTGCATAAAATCTTTGCCGTAATCGCTCAGTTCGTCGATACCGTGGTCGCCGATATGCCAGTTGACGGACTTGTCAGGATCAGTCCAGGTAAAAGTCTCTGTCTTGTCATTCAAATTGCGGGAACTCTGCGCATTAAAGTTCTCTAAACTTTCACGGCATCCTAACAGACCGGTAAGACCGCCGGCGACTTCGGCCTGAGCAGCCTTAGCGCCGCCGAACACGCCGAAAGCCTGACTGGCTTTGCCGCCGATCAAACCGCGGCTGATATTTGACAGCGACTGAGCCGAACCGATACTGCCGCCGCCGTTGACAAAGCTCCCCTGGGGAACCTGCACTCTTATATTATTGTTAACTTGCTCTGAAATCATCTGCCCCTCAACATTCTGTCCAAACACAGACATAATTAAGATTACTAGCTGATTAACTTATAAAAAGAATATACGCTGATATTCTTCTCATATTCTTGGTTTTTATTATCACTACATTAAGGCCATAAGTCAACAAAAAAAAGGAAGGATTAACAAAAAAATC
>JAFTAM010000035.1 GCA_017458675.1 bacterium | reverse complement strand
CAACGGCAGCGAAGACCTCTTCTATGCGCTGCCGCAAAAAGTCATACAGAGTCTGCGCAGCCTATTTGAAAGGGCCAAAGCCGACAAGCTCGTGGCCGACATTCCCACCGACCTCCTGGTCTGCAATTTTATCGGCGCAGTCGTATATCCGGTGTTATTAAAGACGATCTTCAATCAGGATATGGACGTCAAGCCGCAGCAGCAGGTCGAAATCTTTTTAAAAGGCGTCCTGCCCTAGCCTTTCCTACCTCTGACAAACGCCTATCTTTAAAAAAGGAAGCGCGCTCCTATGAAATTTGCAAAAGTTATCGCCATTGTGCTCGTCATATCCGTCCTGGGGCTCCTGACCTATATGACCGAAAAAAAGCGGCAGGAAGAAAACAGCGTCCTTTCGGGCATTTTTGAAAATCAGCCCACTCTGGCCGCCTCCCGGACCTCGGGGCGCGTCCTGGAAATAACCGCTCAGGAAGGGACGCCGGTGCATAAGGGCGATCTGCTGCTCAAACTCGATCCCGGCCCGTTAGTGACTGACATGAAGGTTCTGGAATCCCAGCTCCGCGAGAGCGAAGCCAACCTGAAAAAGCTCAGAAAAGGCTACCGTCAGGAAGAGATTCTGGCTCAGCAGGCCGCCGTCAACGAGCTGCGCGCCAATCTGGAAAAGCTCCGGAACGGAAACCGTCCCGAAGACATCGCCGCAGCTCAGGCCGCTTCGGAGCAAGCTTACGCCAACTGGCAGAAACTTAAAAACGGCTGCCGGCCGGAAGAGCTGGCCGCAGCCAAGGCTAAGCTCGAAGGCGCAGAGGCCGCTTTAGCTCAGGCCGCCCAGGAAGACAGCCGCTACGCCCATCTCTATCAGTGCGGCGCCATCAGTCAGCAGACCTCTGAACGGACTCACGAAGCCCATTTAGTAGCTCTGGCCGTCAGAGACAGTCTCCTGAACAATTATAATGAACTGAAAAACGGCAGCCGCAGCGAAGACATACAAGCCGCCGAAGCCGCCTATCGGCAGGCCTCGGAGCACTTCAATCTCATGAAAGCCGGCTCAAGGTCAGAAGATATTGATATGGCCGCTCAAAAACTGGAGCAGGCCAAACAAGTTTTGAAAATCTATAAGGAAGGCTGCCGCCAAGAAGATATCGCCGCGGCCGAGGCCGCCGTCAGCACCAAAAAGCTGCAGCTTCAGTCGGCTCAGGAAAAACTCCGGGAATACAAAGTCTATTCCCCCATCGACGGCATTGTCGACAAGGAACTGGTCTCCGTAGGCGATCTGACTAATGCCGGACAGAGCTTAATCAGAATCAGCAATACCGAAGACATCTGGATCAAGGTCTATCTGCCCCAAAAAGATTTAGGCTTAATTAAAGCCGGCGATAAAGCCACGCTTCACGTCGACAGTCTGGGCACGGAAAATATTGAGGCGCAGATAGACAGTATTGCCTCTCAGGGAGAATATACGCCCGTCAATCTGCAGACGCCCGACGAAAGGGCCCAGCAGGTTTATGCCGTCAAGCTGCGCCTGACCAAGCCGGACGCCCGCGTCAAGCCGGGAATGAGCGCCTGCGTAAAGAGTATGGGAGAATGGAATGACAGCTTATAGTCAGGAAACAGCCGTCAGAACTAAACAGCTCACCAAGCGCTTCGGCAGCTTTACCGCTGTGAGCGAACTGTCGATAAGCGTCAAAAAAGGCGAGATTTACGGCTTTCTGGGGCCAAACGGCAGCGGCAAAAGCACCACCATCCGCATGCTCTGCGGTCTGCTTCTGCCCACTTCGGGAGAGGCAGAAATCGTCGGATGCAACGTATGGACCCAATCGGAACAGATCAAAGGCTCTATCGGCTACATGAGCCAAGCCTTCAGCCTCTACCGCGATCTGAGCGTCAGGGAAAATATCGATTTTTTCGGCGGAGTTTACGGTCTTAAAGGCAAAAAGCTGGCCGAAAGGCGCGATTTTGTCATATCCGTCACCAACCTGGAGCGTTTTCTCGACCGAGAGTCCGGCAAGCTCTCCGGCGGCTGGAAGCAGCGTCTGGCCTTAGCCTGCGCCTTAATTCACGATCCGCAGATCATCTTTCTGGACGAACCTACCGCCGGCATTGACCCAGTAGCCCGGCGCGAGCTCTGGGACCTGCTTTTTGAACTTTCGGCAGCGGGGAAAACTCTCTTCGTCACCACCCACTATATGGACGAGGCCGAGCGCTGCAGCAGCATCGCCTACATCTACAATTCCAAACTCATGGTACAGGGTACGCCCCAGGAATTAAAGTCCCTGCCGGAAGTCTGTCCGCCCGATACCAGGCGCATCTCCATAGAAGTGCTGGAGCCTTCCGTATCTCTGAAGATACTGAAGAACGCCGAAGGCATCATCGACGCCACTCTGGTTGAGGGGCAGCTGCACGTCTTTATGCCCCGGAGCCTGAGTTCCGAGGCCGTCGCCAAAAAGCTCATCGACTCAGGCGTGCATATAACCGGTGAAATTAAAGAGATCAACCCCTCCCTTGAGGACGTCTTTGTCGCTTTAACCCGCAGCAGAAAGGCAAAATGAGATGAAGGGCTTTTGGGCAATAGTTTTTAAAGAATGGATCCATATCCGCAGAGATCCCAGCATCCTGTTTTTTGCTCTGGTCATCCCCTGCATTCAGATAACTATTCTGGGCTTTGCCTTCGATTTTGACGTGCGTCATCTGGCGACGGCGGTTGCGGACCACTCCCGCTCCCGCGAGAGCCGCGAGTATATTCAAAGCCTGCAGAACACCCAATACGTCAAGGTAACTCACTATGCTTCCGGCGGAGAAGAAGCCTCAAATCTGATACGCAGCGGCAAATGCCGCATAGCCGTCATTATTCCCCCCGATTTTGAACGAAACCCCAAAGCCCTGATATTGCTGGACGGCTCGGACGCCCAGGTCGCCTCCCGGGCCTCGGCGGCCCTGCGGGGCAAAATTACCGTCGATCCCAACTCTCCTTCGGCCACGGTCAGGATTCTCTATAACCCCGGCGGCGAAACCAGAATGTTTACCATCCCCGGCTTAATAGGCGTAATTCTGCAAATCTGCACCGTGGTTTTAACCAGCCTCAGCCTGGTTAAAGAGAAAGAAAACGGCACCATGGAACAGATGATGGTGACGCCGGTAGGCAAATTCGGCCTCATGCTGGGCAAAATGACCCCTTACGCCGTCATGGCCATGCTCGATCTCCCCATTATTCTCTTTGCGGCCCGGCTGCTCTTTAATATTACCGTCAAAGGCAGCTTCCTCGAACTTGTCTTTATGACAATACCTTTTGTGCTGGCCACTCTGGCCCTGGGACTGCTGATCAGCATTATGGCCAACAATCAGGGCCAGGCCCTGCAGATGGTCGTCATACTGCTGATCCCCTCCATCCTGCTTTCCGGCTTCATCTTCCCTCTGGACAACGTCCCCGCCCCTCTTTACATAATCAGCCAGATTATGCCCACCACCCATTACATGCAGATACTGCGCAGCGTAATCATCCGCGGCGTCAGCCTGCAGGATCTCTGGACGCCCACCTTGATCCTTTGGCTCATGGCCGCAGCGCTGACGGTTTTGGCCGCCAAAAAGTTCAGCAAATCCGTCTCTTAAGGACAAACGCCGCCGAAAGTTACGCAAAAACAAGCTTTCAGCATACATGCTTAATAAAGGTTTTCTTTGACGTATACGCAGAGATTCGAGCGGAGCGGTAAAGACAAAGAATACCGACAGAGCAAAAACATGCTTGACAGATTCTTCGCTTTTGCTCAGAATGACAGAGTTTAGCGTCACCCTGAGCCTCCGGCGAAGGAGCTTTCAAGCTGAAGTATAGTTTCTTCGCTGCACTCTCAATGACAGAGAAAACGTTCACAAGCATAATGCGGATATGCTATTGCGCCATATTCAGCAAACTCCCTGAACTTAGGCGCTAAGAATCTTTTAACAAGAATATCGCCGCTTTTCCGCGCCGACGGTGGTTTTTTCCGAATGGCCGGAATAGAGCGCAGTATCGTCGGGAAGAGAAAATACCCTATCGATAATGCTTTGGCGAAGCTTAATGGGGTCGCCGCCCGGATAGTGATAAGCGCCGAGGCTTCCCTTGAAAATCGTGTCGCCGACAAAAGCTGCGCGCTCACTTTCAGAGAAATACATAACCGAATCGCCGGTATGGCCGGGAACATAAATAGCTTTGAGCTGAAGGGCGGGCGCGGCTGCAGACGTTATAATACCGCCGTCGCTGATATGCTCTGTATCCTCAATAATAATGGGCGATCCGCAAAGCGCAGACAGATTTTTCTTGGCGTCGAGCAGATATTCGTCGGCCCTGCTGCAGGCAACAATGGGGATGTGCAAAGTTCGGCGTATTTCATCAGCCGCGCCCATATGGTCAAAATGGCCGTGAGTGAGCAGTATTTTGTCAAGTGTCCATCCGCTGCGGCGAACGATACTTAAAAGCAGATCTGCCTGAGCTCCGGGATCGATAATAAAACCGTGTTTGGTGATTTCATCAATATAAAAAAAGCAGTTTTCTTTAAAATAGCCTTTAACGGTAATTTCTGTAATCATAGTTTTATTTTATCCTGCATCCATCGGAACTGCAGCTGATTCCCGCTTTAGGGGCCTCCGGAGTTTCTTCAGCCAATACCCGGGCAATTACATTTTTCAGATCGTCCGTACTCTGAGCTCCCGATACAGCATATCGGCCTATTACGAACAAAGGTACGCCATGAATTCCGCTGCGGGCGGCCTCTTGCTCGTCGCGGATAACTTCGTCTTTATATTTATCGGAGGCCAGCAGCTCCCTGACTTCGTCTGCCTTTAAGCCGCAGCTTTCGCCCAGTTTTTGCAGCAGTTCTTTATCGGCCAATTCCTTGTTGTCGGTGAAATAAGCCTTGAACAGAGCGTCGATAACTTTCTCGGCCAGCTCGGGGTCTTTCTGACTTTGAGCCAGTTTGGTAAGACGATGGGCGTCAAGCGTATTAGTAAAGAGAGTAGAAGCATATTTAAAATCGAGGCCTTCTCTCTGTCCCAATCTTGATATAGCTTCTATGCGCCTCTCGGCTTCAGTCAAAGTCAGGGCGTATTTTTGCGCAAAGCGTACAGCCGTTGTTTCAGCGGCGTGTTGGCCCGCATTAGAATCGAGCTGAAAGGCTTTCATTTCCAACTGAACATTGCCAGCGCCAGGAAGCTCGGCCAAAGCTTTTTTTAAACGCACTTCGCCTATATAGCAGTAAGGGCAGGCGTAATCCGACCAATAGACAATTTTCATAATCAAACCTTCTTTCAAATTTAATAGAACGCGTTCTATTATCTATGGCTATTATATCAGTCATATACTATAATGTCAATAATAGAGCATGTTCTATTTTGGAGTTTATCATGGCAAAAAAGAGCGGACGGCCCCTTAAGGCGGAGGGGGAGAGCTGCAGACGGCAGATTCTGGAAGCGGCCGTCAGATTAATAAAAAAATGCGATGCCGGCGCCTTGACCGTCCGCAACGTCTGTCGTGAGGCGAATGTGGGTATCGGCACTTTTTACTTTTATTTTCAGAACAAGGACGATCTTTTGATGCACTTTCTGCGCGAAACCTCCTTTGATAGGTGTGCGCTGAAAACTCCCTTAGAAAACATCGCTGATAGAATCGCTGAATTATATATGTATCAAATTGAACGATATCAGGAACTCGGCTTTGATTTTATGAAGAGTTTTTATTCTACCGGCAATAAACCGCTCTCAGCTTATTTAGGCGCAAGTCAAGGCGCGTTTCCCGCCGATACGGTGATGGCCCGCTGCGAATCGGAGCTGGCCGAGGCCCAAAAATCTGGGGTAATCAGCGAAAATACTAATATCCGCGAGCTCAGCATGGATATATGCACCATCGTCAAAGGCTGCGTATTTGAATGGTGTCTAACGGAAGGCGCTATGGATATTGAAGCCTCATTATACAGATTAGTCCGCCGCTATATGCACGCGTATCTCAATCAGGCCGCGGAAGATCCTTCAAAATGACGTAAATAAAGCTCAAAACGCTTCAGAGCCATTCAGGCGCGCTAAAAGCGGAAAGCAGATTACAACTGGCCAAGCCCCGAGGCCTTATAGCAGCTATGCAGCGGCGCAGCGCCCTGCTCCCGCATCAGCCGCACTACACTGGCGAAGTTCTTGCCGCGAATATAGATTCTTCGCAGCGCTCTCAATGACAAAAATTGCCTCGAAACGGCAGACACTACATTATAAATAAGGCAGAAAAAATGACCTAAAACAAGCGGAAGGAACTGCTTGAAGATCACTCCATCTGTCCGCCGGGAGACTTATGAACATATGAAAAAAGTGCGCATTACAGTTATGAAGAAGGTCTGTCATCAGGACCTCATCGATAAATATGAAAACCCTCTGGAGCACGCCTGCGACGTGGAAGAAGGCCAGGTCTTTATCGCCGACGGCTGGAAACGCCCGGAGGGCCTCTGCGAAAGCGCCTGGGAGACGCTCTCCCCCTTTGTCATGGGACTGGCTCACGGCGCTGAAGATTTTTACGAGGGCTGGATGAAGAACAAGCGCTCGGCTATGCTCTCCTGCAACGACGGATTCCGCCCGGTAAGCTTTCTGCTGGAAACTCTGGACGAAGAAGCCGACTGACGAGCCGTCAACGGAAGAAACGAGCTCAGTAAAAACAAAAAAGGCAGCCCGAAAAGAAACCGAGCCGCCCGTTTAATCAAAAACCGTTATTTATTCGGCGTTAAAATACCGTCCCTTTAAAATATCCTTATACTCGTCATAAAGGACGATGATATCAAAATCGCCGAAAATATAAGCTCCAAAATCAGCGCCGTCAAAATGGATATTTACGCCTTCATTGCCAATGGTCCAAGCCACCGGCTGCCGACCGCTCCTGTCGCCTTCCAGCAGCTCTTTAATCTGTGCTACGCGCTCGTCGCTGAAAGGAATACCGCGCACCATAAACTCGGTCTTGAGCTTGGCGGTTACCAATTCGATAAGCTTGGCATAATCGGCAGTCACGTCGGCTAATTTGAGCTTTTTGCCACTTTTGGTATCAAAATTATAGGAAAGCGACGTAGAAATAGGACGGGAACCGTAAAACTCCGACCACACGCTCCTGAAGCTCATTACGGTATCGTCGGCGCGGCACATGACGAGTTTTTCTTCGGCGGAGCAATTAAGCTCGGGATTCTTTTTAACACCTTCCAAGCAGTCTGGCGCGTAATACTTAAGAATTTTTTCAACCTGCTGAAGGCTCAGGCGGTTATGGCTCTCGTCTAACGCTTTGCTTAAGGCAGGATATTCTTCGCTGTTTTTAATCTTTACGTTGGCATAAGTAATGGTAAGATAAACTTTATTCAGTTGTTTATCGTAACGCTCATCCCTGTTTTCCAGCATCAGAACATGGGGATCGGCGTAAGCGCTCAGCGCGGAGACAAAGAGAACTGTCAGCACCCCAACAATGAAGCTCAGATATTTAGACATAAAACCACCGGCTTTCTGCAGATTTTTACAATAGAAACATTATAGCTTAAAGACAAAAAATAGTGTAATGCTTCAGCAAAAGTTAATTATTTATTGACAGCATCGGCATAATGTGCAGTTCATCCCTCTGCCTTCCAGCCCTGCAGAAAAAGCCATGCCTGCCGAAGCCTTTAAAGACTGACAGCGGCCTACCAACGCCGGGCAAGTTTCAGACGGAAAATGTACTTTTATTCAGACGATCTTTTAAAGCAATTACACTTACGCTCAGGAACATATTTATCTACAAACATCTGCCTGCCGTCATCGAACTTAATCTTTAAGTCAAAAGCGCCTAAAGCGTAAGGTCCGAAGGTATAGGCGCCAAAATAGAGAGTCACGCCTTCCCCGTCCATAGTCCAGGCGACCGGCTGTTTACCGTCCGCGTCCAGTTTCAGATATTCTTCAAGCTGATTTTTTATCTCATCGGTAAAATCGGCTTCGCGGGCGGCAAATTCCGAGCGCAGCACAGCGACGGCGGCATCGCTGAAGGCACGGCGATCTTTTACCGCGTCGGAAAGCTTAAGCTCTCTGCCCGTTGAGGCGTCAAAATTATAGCCCAGGGCAAAGGACATCGGATGGGCCCCTCCGTAGAACTCAAAGCCCCGGCACTGCAGACTCACAATAATATCGTCGGCTCTGCAGACGGTCAGCTTTTCCTGAAGTTCGCCGGCATATGCGGTATTATCTTTGACCCGCCGCTTCACCATCTCTTGGCAGCCGGGGCCGTTATCCTCTACCCTTTGTTTGACGTAGTTTTCCCTTATTTCATTGTAACCGCTTTCGACGGCGGCGCTCAGGGAGGGATATTTATCGGCGTTTTCAACAGCCGCCTTACAGAAGGAGGTCGTCAGATAGACCGTACCGTCAGCCTTATCGCGGTATTGAGCCTTCTGCTCGGACACCTGCACAATCGGTTCGGCCCAGGCCCAGGACGAAGCCGCCAGGATACCCAAAAACCCTAAAGCGGCATAACGCATAATTTTTTTCATAAGATATAAGCTCCACATATTTTTTCAGACAAGTCAGAATATAACCGGATTTAAGACAAATAAACGGCGATTATTCCCGATAAGCAACCGATTTTTGTTTGGAAAATATATCTTCTGCAATAAAACCGGCCGGTTGATTTTTATGATTCTTTTACCAGCTTCCCCGTCATATGTTCGGGAATAAGCGCGAGACACTGAACTCTGGAAAGGGCGCTTTTAAGTTCTTTTTCAAGATACTGCTCGTCGTCGGTAAATTTTTTGACCAGGCGCGTGCAGATCTCCTTGGTTTTGGCGGCGTCCGCAACCAACTCGATTCTGCCGAAGACAATAACGCTTTTTATGTTGAGCGCCCATTCGCCGGGATTTCTGTACCCTTCGTCATAGACGCAGTAACAGGCCTTATTGCAGCGCTTTACAGCGTCAATTTTATGCCCCTCTTTGGCGCCGTGAAAGTAGACGACCCCGTCCTCTTCGCAGTACAGGTGATCGATGGGAATTCCGTAAGGATAGCCGTTGTCGCCGATAAGCGAAAGCACTCCCCTTTTCTGCGTCCTCAGAAGCTCTATGCATTCCGCTTCTGAAATCTGCTGTTTAAAGCGCCTCATTTTTCTGAACATAGCTGAACAACTCTCCATATCATAATCAAAAATAAACAGGAATTACCGCCTGACAATTGTTGCCAAAACGGTTTTCCAGCAAACATAAAAGACTGGTTTACTCTTGCAGCATCGCAGGCGTACGCGCTCCGGAGACTGTGAACGTAGAGCGGAGTTCAAAATAAACGGCAGAGCAAAAATCAGCTTATACATTGACATAATGTAATTCCTTTTTGCATCGCAATTTCATATCAACCGGATGATGACAGTTATGAAAAATATGATTTTTTTCGTTTACTGAACTAATTACTGAAATTCTGTTCTTTTGTATTATTTACTCAGATAAAGATTTAAATTCAAATTGATTGAAGGAGAATTGCATTATGAAAAACCGTTTTTATACAATTTCCACAATGATAATTGTTGTCCTCCTGGCTGTCATATTCATTATCAGCCTCGATAATAACGGAGAAAACTCAGACAGCGTCAGTACGGATATGACGCTCGCCAGCCTTGGCAATGT
>JAFTAM010000034.1 GCA_017458675.1 bacterium | reverse complement strand
GGGCGGCGCCAATGTGAGAGTATTTGGTCAAAATACCTTCGGCAAGGGGCTGATTCAGGATTTATACGCTCTGCCCGGAGGCTGCGGACTGCGCATAAGCACCGGGATGTACGCCGACAGGCAGGGACGGGCGATCCATAATGTGGGAATAGCTCCCGACGCCGCTATTGATCCCAAGGCGGACGCTCTCCAAGCGGCTCTGCAGTATTTAAAGAGCATTTAAGCAGGTCTGCGCTCCTTCGCTGCCGCCGTGAACTGCGCCGCCGCTGCCTGCCTGCAGAGACGGTATCGCATTTATGCTGAATAGAAGCGGATTTTAACCAAGCGTATCTTTTAAACGGACGGCCAGCTTGACGGCTGCTTTTCTGGCCTCGCCGGTTTTCAGAGAGAGCAGAAGCGGAAGCAGTCTGTATAGTATGCGCAGCTTTCCTCCCTTTTGAACTGGGCAGCGGGGCAGGAGTCCGTCCAGCGTATTTCTGTATTCTTCCAGCCAGGGGGGCGGCTGAGGAAGGTCCTTTAAAAGCGGAACCTGCAAGGTAGGATAATTCCCCGAATATTTGAAAAGTTCGCCCGCGTGATCGGCTAACCATGAACCGATATCCGTATTTAAGGAGTAGGGCTTGACGTCGGGATTCAGCTTGACCAGCTCTTTGTATTTGACCTCTTTATCCATTACGTCTTCCAGCGTTTTTACGAGGGCGTAATGGTGAAATATGTAGGGAGCGGCCACCCGTTTCCCCTGCCTTCCCAGAAGCTGTTCGTGGACGGCCTTTTCCCAGCGCATTCCCTTGTGATGCCGGATGAAGAGATCGTGGCGTCTTTCCAGCTTGCGCGTATGATAAAAGGAATGAAAGAAACAAAGCCAGTAGGCGTCCAGCATGCCGACGTCTTCTTTTAGGTTTGGAAGCAGCTGCCGGGTTACGATTTTCAACAGATCCGGATAATGGACTTCGTCGGCGTCGACGCGGAAGATCCAACCGGTATTTTCCGGCAGCATGGCCAAGGTGCGGTTGCGGGCCGAGGCGTAATCGGTAAAGCGGCTTTCCTCAATTCTCATCAATCCTTCTTTATAAAGACGGGAATTGACTAAAGCCCGGCGATTATCTTCATTGTCTCCGTTGAAATCGACTGCCGCAAAATCAACGGCTTCGGCTATAGAGTCAAGGCAGCAGGCAAAATGAGGTTCCGGCTGTTTGCCTATAATAATTGTGGCTGCTACTAAATTCTTTTCTTCAGTTTGTATATTTTTTGAGGATTGAGGTCTCATTAAATTTTATGGAGTAAGATTCTACTGAAAGCAGGAAGCCGTTCGGAGCAATTCGCATTCCTCTTCGCTTCGCCGGCAGATTTTGTCTATATCGGATTCGATGATATCTTCATTCTGTTTTTTAATGTATCCGAATTCAGTAGCGATAGTGCGCCTTGCCTGCTTCAATATCTGAGCTTCCTTAGGGGGAAGCTTATGATCCTGAGAGTATGAAGTAAGATCGCGTACGATTTCAGCGAGCTGAAAAATATCGCCGCTTTTCAATTTTTTCATGTTTAATGCATAGCGATCAGACGAACGGACAGGAAGAACTCCCGGATCGGTTTTCAGATATTCAATCACTTTTTCTATATCGTCTTTACAAATTAAAGGTCTGATAATAGAATTCTTCAAGTTCAGATTTATTTTGATTTTAAGTTTATTGTCGTCAAAAACAATACAGGCTGAAACTACTTCCTGATCCAGGATTACCTCCTGCTCGATACTTTCTACGGTACCTAAGCCGTGAAGCGGGTGTATAACTTTGCTTCCTATAGTGAACATATTTCTATTTTCTCCTATCGGCTGCTTAAATAAAGGCTTAATTAAGCTTTGATCGGAATAGCGCAGGTCCGCGGTTTAATTCCGATCGCGGGATTTGCCGTTATCCTCGTTCACGCTCTGTCGGGAAACGCGAATTCCCCGAAGAGTATGCTGCTTTCAGCTGCTGCTTATGCTGAGCCGATGGTGGTGATTACTGACTAATATGGAGAAGCTGCGCTTTTTTTGAGTTGTTCCAGCCTCTCTAAGGTAAGCTCCGGATTAACGGCTTTATTGGTCTGAAGAGTTAAGGTCGCGCACAGGATGCCGCGTTCCACGGACTTTTTAAAGTTTAATCCGCTCATAAGACCGCAGATAGTTCCTGACGTTAATGCGTCGCCGGCTCCTACGGTATCGGTAACAACGGTTGAGATGGAGGGAAGAAATTCGACCTGCTTCTGTCCGTTTTCATCATTGGAGGCGATAAGAGCGCCTTCGGGTCCCAGAGTTATAATTACGTATTTAATGCCTTTATCCAAAAGCGTTTCTCCGGCTCGGCGGATGTCGCTGCCGCTGCGCAGGGGGAAGCCTGCCAGCACCTCGGCTTCTTCGCGGTTGGGAGTTACCATGGATATCTGATCTAAATAGGGGATTATCTGTTTTGCTTTAGCTACGGAAATAGGCTCGACGCAGGCGGGAATATTATGTTCCCGGCATTTGCGCAGGCAAAACTGCAGAGTACGGGAGGGAACGTCCGCGTCCAGGATTACGAAAGCGGCGCTTTCCAATAAACTTATATTTTGGTTTATATATTCGGGAGTAAGAATTTTAATAATGTCCAGGTCGGAGATGGCAGAGACGAGATCTCCGTAATGATCCAAAAGGGCTAAAAATATTCCGGTGCGCTGCTCTGGAGAAATGATGATATGCTCTAAATTTACGCCGGCTTTGCCGGTAACATCCAGAATCTGCTTCCCGTACATATCGTTGCCTACGGCGCTGAGGAGAATCGATTCAGCTCCCATGCGGGCCAAATTTTCAGCTATGTTTCTGCCTACGCCGCCGGCAGTAGTGCTTACTATGCCGGGGTTGGAGGTCTTGGCGACATGATAAGAGGTTGTATGACCTTTTATATCCAGATTCGAGGCTCCGATGACTATTGCATGTCCTTTAGGTTTTTCCATGATATTATCTCCGCTCAATTTATCCGGCTTTTCAGTATTATAAAAGTAAATTAAAACTGAACGCAGGGTGACGATGTTTTCATCACTAGGATGATCGAACCCGCAGTACAGATCTTGTGAAAAACGCCTATTTCGTCGAATATAGACATTTCTCGTATGACTAATATTCAGTTTAATTTGAGATAACCTCATATGAGGTTTTTATCACTAAAATGACGTTATGCGACAGGATGATCCCGCCTCTCTGCCGTCGGCTCAATGACGCTCAAGCTGCATTCTTATAAACAAAAAAAGAAATATGCAAATTCAGCAGGCCCAAAATTTCGCTCGGCCGCCTGTGCAGACAGGCGCTGAACAGCTTTCGGCTTATCGCTGAATTCAAGCAGAAACGAGATGGCAAATACGTTTAATGAATAAAAATACTCACCAAAAATCACTTCTATGCTAACGAAGGCGTCTCCTTTTTTGTTTAATACCGTGAAGGCTATATATCCTTTTATGCAACGCTATGAAGGCCGGCAGGCCAAACGCATCGCCAGTTTCTGTACGGTCAGCAGCGGAGAGGCTCCGGTTTTCAGATACATATCTGTTTGGCAGAGATCCAAAAAAGCTTGCTTTAAAGCTTTTTCCGACCATAATGCCGAATTTTCGATGTCTTTGCTGATCTGGTACTGAGTTTTCTTTTTGCCCTTGCCTGAAAGACTGCCGGCAATCAGTGCGGGATTTCCGCCCAGCCGCTTAACTAAAGCTTTGGTTTGAGCCAGCGAACGCAGGTAGGTATTGGTGTAAGCCAGCAGAGATAAAGCGTCGGCGGTATCGTTGTCCTGAAGGATCTGGGCGCAGCAGCGCAGGGCCAAGGACGCATTGCGTCTGCTGACCGCCGAAGTGAAATCCCAGACTTTTATTTCCAGACTTTTTTCAGCGATAGCCTTAACGTCCTCCAGGGTTAAACTTTTGTTTTCTCCCGCATAGGCGCAGAGCTTGCCGAGCTGCGAGGACAGCTTGGCTAAGTCGGTTCCGACGCGCTCGCACAGTTCTGAAGCGGCCCTGATATTCAGGCTGTAGCCTCGGCTTTGAGCTTCCTGCGCCAGCCATTTGGGAATATCGTCGGCATAAACAGTGCAGTTTACTGTCAGAGCCCGGTCTTTGATCAGACTTTTTAAAAGATCTTTCCCGTCGGATTTTTGGCCGCAGTTTACTATACAAATAATGTTAGCGCCCTGCTCCAGATTTTCTGAGACGATGCTTTCCAGTTCCCCGGTTAGACTTAAGCGCTCTTTTGACGTCTTGGGGCCGTCGGGCGCTTTGTATTTGACTGCGCCGGTCTGATGAAGCTCTGACAAACGTCTGTCCGCGAGCATGGGCTGCTCCAGAAGAACGTTTGTTATTTCTCTGAGTTTTGTGGAACCGTCGCATTCAAGCTTGGTGTAATTGAATTCCGCAAAGTCCGGGTCTAGAACGGAAGATTTAATAATCTGCAGAATCCTGAAAATCAGATATCTGTCGTTCCCTTCTACTATATAAGCGGGATAAATATCTATGCTGCCGCTTTTTAATATGCTTATTGCCGATTTGCTGTCCATAGGGCCCCGAAAAAGCTATTTCCGTTCAAACTCGCTGCAAAGCAGGCTCATTATGCGTATGTCCCAATGTCTGCCGTCCTGCCAGAAGGCTTCGCGTTCCGTGCCCTCCAAGGTAAAGCCGCATCTCTTGAACATGGCGAAGGCGGGTTCGTTGTATTGCAGCACTCTGACTTTTATGCGGTGAAGCCTGAGCTGACGGAAGGCAAAGCCGCATACGCCTTTGACTGCTTCCGAGCCGTAGCCCTGTCCCCGGTATCTGCTCTCTCCGATCATTATTCCCAGTTCGCAGGCGCCGCAGCGCAGATCCAGGTCGCGGAGCTCGGCGTTTCCTATATGGCACCCATCCTTCAGCTTTATGGAAAAGACGTGGGTCTCCGGGTCGGCGGTAACATTGCTGAACCACCCTTCTATTTCCCGAAAGGGTTTGGGCATGGGAAGAGCGCCTATCAGACGGCAGAGCCCGCCGTCGTTGGCCCAGGAGTAATTTTTTGCCAGGTCCTGGGGCTCCAGAGGCCAGATATTGAGTCTCTCTGTGCTTATCATTGTTTGAGTATCCCTTCGTTTACGGAAATATCAACTCCGGAAAGTTCCGCAGAAGGAGCTTCTCGTCCTTTTTGATTGTCTCAAGCCGGCGCCGGAACGCTGAAGGCAGAGCTGCGGCCGCCATTCTCTGCTTGTGCCGAAAGTTTGAAGGCTATGTAAAAAAAATTATAAATTAGAGATAGCAATTTAAGAATGCAGGATGATTTTTGAGAAAACCGAAAATAAAATCTGCTGTTTTTCAACTTTTCAGTAGGCGGCAGCATTGATAAAAAAACAGGAAACGATTTGCATAATAATATAGTAAGTAGCGTTATGCGATCCGTGAAGCACTCTAATACAGCAGGAGTTCCTTAAAAATGGCAGAGTCAACACCTTCAAATTTGCAGAAATATCAAACTATGGTTAAGCTGCATCCTAATGATTTCGACGCTCATTTTAAATTAGGGCGCGAATATCAGGCCATGCCGGGAGCGACTGCGGACGCTATCAACTGTTATCTTCAGGCTCTTAAGTTAAAACCCGATTTCGCTCTGGTCTATTTCAACAGAGGTTTTATTTACGCAAAGAACGGCGAGCTGAGGATGGCTCTGGACGACTGGAAGGACGCTCACCGTCTGGATAAAAATATTTTGAACGTACTGTCTGATCCGAGTACGTCCGTCTTTTATAAATCGGAAATAGACGCTTCGATTAAAGCTTTCAGCCGCCAGGTATCCATAAGTCCGAAAGACGCTTACGCACATTATCAGCTGGGCTGCGCTAACCGCTATCTGGGCCGCCCCGAGGTGGCTCTGCAGAGCTTGAACAAGGCGGTAGATTTAAACCCCAGGCTTTCCGAAGCCAGGGAACAGTCCGGCTTGATTTACGCTCAGCTGGGACAGAACAAGCTGGCTATTTCCCATCTGCGCAAGGCCGTTGAAGACAATGCCAATTCCGCCGAAACCTTTTATCAGTTAGGTCTGGTTTATGAAAAGGAAAACCAGACTCAGCTGGCTGTGCAGCAGTTTGAGGAAGCTCACAAGCTGGCCCCCAAGGTCACCCGCTATCTTTTCGCCTCCGGCCGCATCAATATGAAGATGGGACGCTACAAGCAAGCTATGGCGAAGTTCCAGGCTACCTTAAACCTGGAGCCCAACAACGCTGAAGGCTACCTGTCCCTGGCCCGCTGCTGCAAAGAAGTATACCGTCCCGATCTGGCCATGCAGATGTACGACAAAGCGGTAACTTTGAAACCCGACTATACGGAGGCCTGGGCCGAATACGGACAGACCGCCTTCCAGCTGGGCGACTGGAAAAAAGCTACCGCCGCTATTTCTAAGGCTGTGGAACTTGACCCGGGCGACTATGAGGCTTACTTCAATCTGGCTCAGGCCTATCAGAAGATCGGAGATTATCAGGAGGCGGTTGAGTCCTATACTCAGGCCATACAGCTCAATCCCCGCGACAGCTACTGCTTCTATAATTTAGGTCTGGTTTATGAGCAGCTCGGAGTAGTGTCCGAAGCGATCAACGCCTTCCAGCAGGCTATTGCTCTGCGTCCCAACGATTTCAGCGCCCATTACAGTCTGGCTTCCTGCTACCGTGAGACGAAGGAAATGGAAAAGGCCATTCTGGAGCTGCAGAAGGCCATTGAATTAAATCCCAACGATGTAAAGGCTCAGAATACTCTGGCCGAGGCCTACCGTCAGAACGGAACTCCCGAAAAGGCCATTCAGGTGTATCAGCGCATTCTGGAAATCGCTCCCGGCGACCTGGACGCTTACTACGAGATCGGTATGGCTTACCTGGAACTGAAGGAGCCCAAGTACGCTTTGTTCGGATTCCAGAAGGTTCTGAAGAAGAAGCCCAACGACGCCCGCAGCCTCTGCGCCGTAGGCCGCACTTATCTGCATAATATGGATAACGCCCCGACGGCGGTAGACTTCCTCAAGCGCGCTTTGGAGGCTAAGCCCGATTATGTCGAAGCCTTGGTAGACTTGGGCGAAGCTTACATTAAGCTCGATCAGATTGATATGGCCTTTGAACAGTATGAAAAGGCCTGCGAAATCAATCCCAACAACATCGAAATCCGCTGCCGCTATGCCGATATTCTCAATAGGGTGGGCCGCGCTCAGGATGCTATCAACATTGTGCAGACCGTTATGGCCGCCTATCCGGAGGAGATCGCTCCCCGTGTTACCCGCGCTTCCATCGCGCTGGCTCAGGAAGACAACGTCGAGGCTCTGGACCAGTATCAGCGTCTGGTGCTCATCGCTCCTTCGCGCAGCGACTTCTGGCTTGAGGCTGCCAGACTGCAGGAGAAGCTCGGTCATATAGAGGCCGCTAAGAAGTCCTATTCCAAGGTGCTCGAGCTTGAACCTGAACATGCTGAGGCTACAGAACATCTCGAGGCTCTGTTCGCTTCTCCCAAGAGCGCCAGAGCTGCCGAAAAGAAGGAAGCCGCCGCAGATATTATGCCCCGTCCGGATTTGGCTGCCGCCAAGAAGGACGCAGAAGGGCTGCCTGAAGAGGTCCGCGAGCTGCTTAAGGAAATGGGCGAGGACGAAAAGTCAGTTTCTACGATTCTTTCAGCTCAGGAACTGTTCTCTCAGGGCGTAGTGGCCAAGGCCACCGGTAAGCTGACTGACGCTCGGGGTTCGTTCATCCGAGCGATGGTCCGCGATCCTAAATATTATCCCGCCTATCTGCAGGCCGGCGTTCTGCTTTTTGAACAGGGAGACGCCGCCAGAGCCGAAGCGCTGCTGAATAAAGGTCTGGCTATGGCGACCCAAAAGGACGACGGCGGCATGGTCGCCATGTTCAATGATGCTATCAGCAATATCAGCAAAATTGAAAAGGTCGAAAAGGTCGAAGAGGAAATCCGCGAGGCGGTCGCTACCGCCAGCGAAGAGGCTGCCGCCGCTGCCGCCGCTGACGCCGTCAAGGTCGTTCAGGTTCCCGTAGGTCCCAGTCAAGAGGAAATCGCCCAGCAGGTACGCGACCTGCTCGATATGAGCAGCGACTTCCTGAGCTTAGGACGCTATGACAGAGCCCGTCAGCGCCTGGATCAGGCTTTGAAGCTCGACGAAAACAATTTGGAAGCCATTACCCTGATGGGCGATTGCCTGCTGGCGGAAAATAAACCGGACGAAGCCAGAGCCTGGTGGGAAAGAGCAAACGAGATCGATTTCAATGAGCCTACCAGCCGCAAGCTGATTGCGCTTTACATTCAGAAAGAGGAGACCAATAAAGCGGTCGACGTCCTTCTGCGGCTTCAGGAAATAGCTGAAGATAAAGCTCCCATTGCGGAAGAGATCGGCCAGCTTCTGATGCAGAACGTCGCCTCTACAGAGGCCTCCGGAGATTTGGTGGCCGCTCAGGTCGTTCTTTTCAAGCTGCGTTCCATGCAGCCTGAAAATCAGCTCGTATCCAGAGAATTGGTACGCCTCTACAAGCAGAGAGCCGATTCGGAAATTGAGGTTAAGAACTACGATAAGGCCATTAACATTTATGTAGAGCAGTTTAATAACGACTTAGAGCCCGAGCAGGCTGCGGATACTATCCGAGGGCTGTATAAGACCTCCTGCGCCGAACTGGAGGGCAAAGGCGAATACAGCAGAGCTGTCGACGTCCTGCGCAAGCTGGAATCGACCCGTTTCCGTCCAGACGATATTAAAGACGACATCACCCGCATCTATATAGAGTGGGCCGCTACCTATGAAGCCGACGGCAAGTACGAAGAAGCTTTGAAGCTGTTTGACGGCCTGATGTCCTCCGAAGGAGAAAGTGAAGCCGCCGAAAATGAAGTTGCGCGTCTGGTTGGCGACTGGGCTCAGGAGATGACCAGCACCGGCAAGTACGAAGAAGCTCTCGGCATTTATAAGAATTACTCCGAGCGCAAGTTCGCGAAGCCCGTAACTGAAAATGTCGCTTCGATTTACTCCCGCTGGGTTGAAGAGCTGGCGGCGGATGGTATGTACGCCGAGGCCTTTAAGGTCCTGCATCGTCAGGCCGAGGAGCAGCCTGACAACAGCGCGGTCGGAAGCAGCATCATTGATTTCGCCGTGCGCTGGAGCCAGGACCTTTCCGGTCAGGGCAATGTGGACGGCGCCATAAAGGTTATCAAGGAAACCTTGAAGGAACAGTCTGAGAATGAAGGCTGTATCAATGAGCTGCTGCGTCTGTACGGTCTGCATACGGCAGAGCTTGAGGCGGACGGCCGTTATGAAGAGGCTGTGGCCGATTATGTAGCCTTATGTGAAGAGGGCTTTAACTTTGAGGCCGTCAACGGAGAGATTTCCCGCTTGTATCTGGCTTGGATCGGCAAGCTTGAGAGTGAAGGCAAGTTTGAGGAAGCTATCGCCGTGGCCGATAAGTGGAATGAGAGGACCTCAGATCGTAAGGCCGTACAGGCTCAGGTCTTCCATCTGTACAGAGCCTGGGCGGAGAATTACGAGAGCCTCGGCAATTACAAGGAGGCTGTCGCTCGCTTATGCGACCTTTCCAAGCTCAATCCTGACGATCAGGATGTTTTGGCCGATATTGAGCGCCTGCACCGCACCTGGGTTGATATCCGCGAAGGCGAGAACGACTACGCCGGCGCTCTGGAAGCCTGTGAGAATTACTACAGGTATAAGCCGGACAACAATGCCACTCTCGACGAGATCAAGCGCCTGTACGGCTGCTGGATACGCTACCAGGAGGCTTTGGAGCATTACGGAGAGGCCATCGAAGTGGTCCGTCAGTTCTCTGAGCGCTTCCCCAGCCTCAGCGAGCCTGCCGAGCACGAGTGCCGCATAACCATGGCTTGGTGCGACAAGCTTGTCGCTGACAAGGAGTATGAGGAAGCCATTAAGGCTATTGACAGCTTAGTCGGTTCTGTGGGCCGCAAGGACGACCTCATTCTCAAGATCAGAGAACTCCACTTCGCCTGGGCGGAGGAGCTGGCTTCCGGCGACTATACCAAACAGGCCGTCGGCGTACTTGACAGCTTGGCCAAGCGCGAGCCCGAGCTTCAGGAGATCCGCAAGCGCAAGTTTAACATCTTCCGCGATAAGGCTAAAGCCGCAGAAAAGGAAAAGGACTTCATGGGCGCGGTTGCGGTTATGCGCAGCTTCCATGAAATCGACTCCGAGTACGGCGCCGGCAGAGATGAGGTTGTTCGTCTTTACGGAGTATGGGCCGATGAAGAAGAGAACAAGGGCAAATATGAGGAGGCCGTCGAGCAGCTCGATAAGCTGAAGGACTTTGACAGCAAGGCTGAAGGTCTGGACGCCAGGTATCTGCATATTTATACGGTATGGGCCGAGGAATATGCCAAGGAGGCCGAGTACCGCAAAGCTATAGATGTATTTGAAGGCGTTTTCGGCAAGGTTTCCGACCCCGAGGATTCCAAGAAAGGCATCAGGGGATTCTATGCGCGCTGGATTGAGAGCCAGATAAATAAGGAAGATTATGCTTCCGGCGCAGAGGTCTGCAAAGAATGTCTGTCCGGTTACGGCGATGATGAGAGCATCAGGGTTCTGCTGGAGAAGGACTACGATCTGTGGGCTCTTGAGCTTGAGAAGAATTACGAAAACCGCAAGGCTATTGAAATTCTGCGCCTGCTTATGGAGGTCGCTCCCGAGCGCAGCGACGTCAAGGACCGCTTGTCCGCTCAGCTGGTGATTTTGGGCGCTCAGCTTGAAGACGGCTCTGATATCAGCGGCGCGCTGGAAGCCTTCCTGGAGGCTTGCAGGCTGAACGCCAACGCCGAGGCCAAAGAGGGCCTGTGCCGCTGCTACTGCATGCAGGCGGAGATGGCCAGCGCCGAGGACGCTCCCGCCAAAGCTATCGAGTGTTATGCCGAAGCTCTTAAATACCGCGAGGGCGACGCAGATATTCTGGCTAAGCTGGAAGTCCTGCGCCTCGATCTGGCCGATAAGCAGGTTCGTGAAGGTCATATTGACGAGGCTTTGGCCTGCTACAAACAGCAGCTGCTGTCCGATCCCGCCAACGTTCGTGTCAACGAGGCTCTGCTTAATGTCTACAGCCCCGAGAAAGACCCCTTCCTCTATGTCGGATTCTATCGCGATTTGGCGGAAGAAAAGAAGGATTCGGCAGATATTCAGCTGCTTTTGGCCGACGCTTATTCAAAGGTAGGCAAGGACGCTCTGTCTGTAGTCTGTCTGCGCAGAGCCATGCGCATGCGCCCCGAAGCTTCGTCAATAGCCAAGCTGGTTGATAAATATGAGGCTCTGCATAAGCCCGACGCTTCGATAAGAATGCTGGAACAGCTCCTGGCGCAGAACAGCATTGACGTTGAAATGCTGGCTAAGCTGATTAAGCTCTATGAGGATAACTATGCCGAGACTTACGGCAGCCGCATCATCGATTTGCGCGTCTATTTGGGACAGATCGCCCCCGAACATCCTTTGGCCGTAAGCGAAGAAGAGGCTGTTGCCTTGAGAATTAAGCTTGAAGAAGCGGAAGCTGAGGAAGAGCGCAAGGCCGAGGAGGAGCGTTTAGCCGAAGAGGCCCGCAAGGCTGAAGAAGAGCGCAGAGCCGAGGAAGAGCGTTTAGCCGAAGAGGCCCGCAAGGCTGAGGAAGAGCGCAAGGCCGAGGAAGAGCGTTTAGCCGAAGAGGCCCGCAAGGCTGAGGAAGAGCGCAAGGCCGAGGAGGAGCGTTTAGCCGAAGAAGCCCGCAAGGCCGAGGAGGAGCGCAAAGCCGAGGAAGAGCGCAAGGCTGAGGAAGAGCGCAAGGCCGAGGAGGAGCGTTTAGCCGAAGAGGCGCGCAAGGCCGAGGAAGAACGCAAGGCCGAGGAAGAACGCAAGGCTGAGGAAGAGCGCAAGGCTGAAGAAGAGCGCAAGGCTGAAGAGGAGCGCAAGGCTGAAGAAGAGCGCAAAGCTGAAGAGGCCCGCAAGGCTGAGGAAGAGCGCAAGGCCGAGGAATCCAAGGCGGCCGCTAAGGGCGGACGCCCCAATAAGGATAAGGGCGGCAAGAAAAAGAATAAGAAGCACGGCAAGAAGAGGTAAATGATTTTCGCCTCGCTCAGCGCCTGCTGATTTGAAAATGGAGGTCCTTCCGATTAGGAGAGACCTTCATTTTTTTTTGCGTTCAAAGCGCGCGGGGGCAGGTCATTCTCAGCCGCCGGGTGAAATTTCTGAGGTCAAGGTACTTTAAATCTAAGGAAAGGTTGTGAATATATGGCTTCAGAACAAGAGAAAGAGCTTAAAAACGTTAATGAGGACGAGAAGTCCTTTAGTCTGGAGGTGCTCAAAAGGGCGGCTGCTCTGGCCGGGGCGGCAAATCTTCAGCCTCAGTTTGATCCTGAATATATGCATCTGCTGATCAATGTCAATTTGGAGGGCAAGCAGCAGGGCGTAATAATCCGCGACAAGACAGTCAACCGCAATATGCCGGTTATCAGCATCTTTTCACCCTGTCTGAGTCTTAAGCGCGAGGAAATTAAGGATCGCCTGCCTGAGCTTTCCTATAAGCTTTTAAAGGCCAATGAAAGCATCAATTTTGCGGCATATGCTTTAATCGAAAATACTGAAGATATTATGGTTATAGCCTCCTGCGAGGAACTTTTGGAGGAGATTACCCCTAAGGCCTTCAGGGCTTCCGTTACCGCTTCCGCTTTAGCGGCGGATTTATTTACAGAAAAGTTGGAGAAAGATGAAGCTTAAAAGATTAAATTTTCTAGTAGGATTGCTTTCGCTGCTGGTGCTGTTTCTGGCGGGGCGGATTGAAGCGGGGACGCTGCCCAGAGTTTTGGTGCTGGCCACCGGAGGCACTATTGCCGGAGCCGCCAACGGCAATTCCGATACAGGATACAGCGCAGGCCAGCTGGGTATAGAAGAAATTATAAAATCTGCTCCGGGAATTGATTCTCTGCCGGTCAGCGTGAAAGCTGAGCAGGTAGTGAATATCTCCAGTCAGGATATGAATTTTGAGGTTTGGCGCAAGTTGGCCATGCGCATTAGTCAGGCTGTTGAGAATGAAGAAGCCGACGGTTTTGTTATTACTCACGGTACCGATACGATGGAGGAGACGGCTTTCTTTTTAAGTCAGGTTTTGGACATCGACAATCCAGTAGTTTTCGTGGGTTCTATGCGCCCGGCTACTCAGATATCCGCGGACGGTCCGCAGAATCTGCTCGACGCCATAAAGACGGCCAGCTGTATTGATTCCTTCGGGCGCGGAGTGATGATCTGTTTCAACGGACGCATTTTGGACGCTCGCCACGCCGTTAAGGCCAGCTGTTTGGAGGTTACGGCGTTTGACAGCACTATAGGAGGTTCCATAGGCTTTACGGACGGTCACGGCGTTCATTATATTACGCCGGGAGGTCTTCATAAGCACAAAACCTACAAATTGGATTTTACGAAGATTACTGAGCTTCCCAAAACGGATGTTATTTATATCTGCGCCGACATGGACGGCGGTATGATAAGAGACTGTGTGAAGCGCGGCGCCAAAGGCGTTGTCATTGCCGGAGTGGGCGACGGAAACATGCCGGAGGACTGCCTGAAGGCCTGTAAAGAGGTTTCCGCTCAGGGTGTGCAGGTTGTGCGTTCTTCCAGAGTTTTTCAAGGCTATACCCACCGTGATCATGAGTTTAAGGATGCGGATTACGGCACCTATGCCGCTTATGATCTGAACCCTGCGAAGGCCAGAATTCTGCTGCAGCTTCTGCTGGCCTGCAAGGTCAGCGATCCTCAGAAAATTCAGGCTGCCTTTAACGGAGACAGACACGGCGTGCTTTATTATATCGAAAAGTAAAAAGCGTTAAAAAAAGTTCGGTATTAAACGCGTTTTGATATGGGACTTTTTTTATGCTCGAACTGCTTAGGTGAGAATCTGTATGAAGGAAAAGAACTTTTATCGGTGGATATATGCCGTTTCCGCGGGGTTGTTTATTGTCTCTTTTTTGGGACGTCATTTTATATTATCTGATCTTTCGGGTACGGCGGGAGCGGCTTTAACTGAAAGTTTTTACAGGTTTTATGCAGACCGTTCCGCATCATATCGGGAGGCCTTCGGCATGTTTAAACTGAGCCGTGACGAAGCTCTGCAGGCCCTTCAAAAGGAAGCGCTCATCAACGATTATATTGTCAATAACTCCGAACAGTGTCCGTAAGGCTGCGGGTGCAGTCAGCGCGTTTTCCGGATAGGAGCAGGGGGGGATATCCCTTGGCAATTTTGGAATATGCGTTTCTTTGCCGTAAAGAAGAGCGCAGCTAAGAATCTTTAGAACATGTTCTGCATGTTTTCGCTATGTCGGTTTTATTTTGCGCTTTGCTCAGCGCTCGCCGTACTGAGTTCGGACGCCCGCTCTTGTGCAAAACAAAACTTGTGCAAAGCTTGTATGCTGAAAGCTTGTTTTGCTTAACTTACCGACAGCGGAAGGCCGGTTATAACTTTTTACAGCGATATATATCGAAGGCAATATTCTGTTTTTAGGAATATCATCAATGAAAAAGATTATTGTAGGCGTTATTCTGCCTTTGTCAGCAATAATAATGGGATTGACGTGCGGCTTATTGTACGACTGCAGCCGTTCTGAGCCTGCTATAGTTTCAAATAAAATTGTACGCAGCTATCAAAATGATCTTTATTACAAAATATTCAGCAGGGATTATTCGGACAGCAGAAATCCGGAAGTTCTGCAGCGGCGGGCCGCTGAGGTTCATAAGCTGGCTGATATACGTTTGAATAGGGCCTGCCCCGATATTGACGCTGAATTGGATTTTGCCGGTCTTTATATGCGCGTCTTCAGTCCCGATACAATTTTCGGCAGCACTGAGGATAATCTGTGGTGCTGCTATAGCTTTATAGGTTTCAACGGAGAATATTCGGTTTGGAAAGGCCGAAAAAAAGTTTGTGAATTTGACGTGTTCCCTCAGGTAAGCGAGGTAAACTGCCTTTATTACAACAGGAATAATGAATTGGCGGCAGCCTGTAAAAGTGACGTTTATACGGTTATCCGCCGGGACAGCGGCGGCGTTTATAGCTATGTTAAGCTTCTGCAGCCCTTCAAGGCGGACGGCGGCTGCCGGCTGAAAGCTTTTTTCTCTGAAGCGGCCGACAGGGATAAGGCGCTGTATAACGTTGCGCTTAAGCTTTACCGTTCCGGTGAGAAAGAGCTTATGCCTGAGAAAGGCGTGGACGTTACCGATTATGCCGATTACGCCTGTCAGGTATTAAAGGCCCGCCCCGTCAGCGCCGCTATAGAAGCCGCTCCCATGAAAGATCGGCTGCTGTTTGAGAGCGCCGACGGCAATTTTTCAGATTTTAAAGCTTCGCTGAGAACTGTCAGCGGTACGCTCTCGGTATCAGAATGGGAACTTCTGCCATAAGTTCCCGTCTGGAGAGCTTAAAGGAAATATACGGATATTTGCCGCGCGAAAAGCGTCTGTTTGAATATAATTAAGAAAAAGGGTACAGCGATGAAAGAATGGTTCAAGGGCTTCGGTAAATTTATTGTCGGATTTTTGCTGATCTCAGCCGTGCTGACAGGCGGGCATAAAGTTTATGTACTTTGTAAGGCCTGGTCCTCTGTAGATTCTGTAACTGCCGCAAATGTGACGATGGATAATTTTCTGAAGATTAAATTAGGCGACAGCTATGATTCTGTCTGTAAAATTATGGGCGGCGAGGGAATTGTAGCAAATATGTCCGATCCTTACGGAAGAGGATTGAGCTTTACGGCAAGCTGGTGCGGCGGAGTGAAAGGACTGCAGCCGAAGTATATTATTGTCGGTTTCAATAACGATAAAAGAGCGGAGAGTCTGGTTCAGCTAGGCCTGGGAGAGGCTTCCGGAATTGCGGCGTCCGCATATAAAAATATAAATTTAGGCATAAGCTATACTACCGCATGCGCTCTGTCCGGCGGCAGCGGCTGTCTGAACACCGTTATCAGCAGTGCCTACGGTTCCGCAGAACCGGCGGACGAGAATTTAAAAAGGCCTTTCGTACAGATATATACCTGGGAAAACGGCTGGGGCAACGGATTCCAGCTGACCTTTTTTGAGGGAAGGCTGACAAAGAAGCGAAAGATTTATTTTGGCAGCCTCGATGAATACAGGGCAATAGAGGCCTTGGGATATGTGTTTTAGACTATAGTTTTAATTATGATTGAAATTGTGCAGGAGTTATAAGTTGAAAACTTTTTTAAAGTATTTGGGAAAAGCGGCAAGCATTATTTGTTATGCTATAGTTTTTTTCGGTATCTTATTCATATTGGAGTACTTCGGCTTTAGCCATTATGCGGAGAAGATTGACGCTGAGTTTGAGGCGGGCGCAAAAAACGCCGATCCTAAGATCGCCGAAAACGTAAACAGGGAAAATTTCAACAAAATTAAAATCAACGCTTCCTATGCGGAGGTCTGCGCTTTATTGGGCGGCGAAGGCCAAATTTCCCTGGATAAATACGAAACCGGAGAACCGCCGGTGAGATGCGGCGATTACGTTTGGTACGGACCGGATAACGAAACTAAAATTTTTGTGCTTTTTGATAAGGATAACAAAGTCGCTCTAAAAAGGTTCATTCCTCTGCCGACGGTTTACACTATTCCCGGAAAGCCCTTTAAATTTGAAGAATTTAAGAATTTAAAGGGAATCAGCTACGAGAAGCTCTGCAGTACGGCATACAGTCCGGGACTGCTCTTCAATGAAGGGCGCGGCGATATGTATCGTCTTAAGGACAGAAAGACGCATCTTTCCAAAGACCAGACGGTTTCGCTCTATTTTTTCACCTCTCTGGTTAAGAAAAAGGAACAAAGCTCTGACGGCGATGACGAAGAATGCGCTGAAGAACTGGCTGACCCGGATAATCCCGGTTATGAGCTCGGCGTCTTCAGAGCTGTTTTTGTCGACGGAAAATACAGGGACGACGTAATTATGCTCCCCATGGACGAAGAGATTTTAGCGACCTCTAATCTGCTTTAGCCGAATCTTTGGCAAAAGAGCTTATCGGAGCGGGTTTTCTCTGAGGATGTCGGTTCGGCGTTTTGTACTGAACCTGGCAAAGGCTTTTTGACCGTCTCTGCGTAGTTTCGGCAAGTGAGATTCTGTCTTTTCTGAAAGGCTTATAAATGAAGTCGGCGCGTCTTTGTATTCTATCTTTATTTGCCATATGTTTCTTAATAGACGTTTTTATGGTCTTTCCGGTTATGCCGGCGGCGGATACCTGGATGTACTGCGCTTCAGGAAGCCATTTTACAGAGGAACTGGCGAAGGGACGTCCTCTTTTGGACGTAATTACCGCCGATACCTTCTGTTTTAGTACCGCAGGCCGCCGCTGGGTTGACCACGAATGGCTGCTGCAGATTATTTTTGCTTTTATCGTTGAACGCGGTTCTCTGACGCTTTTATATGTGCTGCGTTCTCTGCTTCTGGCGGCTGCTTTTACTGTATTCCCGGCTATTATGTTCGCCGGGCTTATTAAAAGTTTGCCAGCCGGCAGGAACCGTATGATCCTTTGGTTGTTTTTCGCGGTTTTGAATACCTCAGTTCTGTGCTGTGCCGACGGCTACCGCTATTTTGACGCCAGAGGATACATAGTTACCTATCTGCTCCTGGCCTATGCCTTTTTTATTATGTCGCCTTATTTTGAAGCGGAATTGAAAGCCGAGACGCTTTCCGGGAGCGTCAGCAATTATCACTTCATTCTTTTCCCTTCAGCGGCGGCGTTTGCGGCCAACTGCCACGGCGCTTACATCGTGGCCCCTCTGGTTATGGCCTTTGTGTCGTTTCTGCTTCTTCTGAAAAAATGCCCGGCTCAAAGTCTCCGGCTGTTTTTATTGGTTTTGCTGGCCTTTGCCGCCGCCGCGGTATTAAATCCTTTCGGCGCGGAAATCCTTATGTTCCCGTTTTCCATGATGGAACACAGTGTCTTTAAGGCCGCTCTGAACGAATGGCAGGCCCCTGTTTATTCGCAGAGCTATTATCTCTATATTTTGGCCGCTTTATATATCGCCGCTTTCAGAAGGATGGGACTTATTGAAAGGGCTGTGGGCTTCTGTCTTTTAGCCGCAGCTTTTGCGGTTTGGCGTCATGCGCCTCTGTGCGCCCTGGGTCTGGCTTTTATTCTGCAGCGTCCTTTGCTGGACGTATGCGAGCCGCTTTTGAAAAAAACCGAGGTCTTTTTCGGAGAAGGTTTTAAGCGCGGATTTTGGGGAACGGCAATCTGCAGCGGCGCTTTATTAGCCGTTTTATTGCTCTCCTCTGTCTGCCTCTGCCGGCTTTATCCCGGCGGCAGAGTGTGGACCGGCGAAAGCAGATGGTTCTGTAAGTACGCCGCCGATTTTATGGCTGCTAATCCTCAGCTCCCTAAAAGGCTGTTCAATCCATACGAGTGGGGAGGCTATTTGATGTGGCGTCTCAGGGGCGCCCCGCAGACCTTTATTGACGGCAGGGCGCATGTGCTTTTCTCTGAGGAGGCCTATGCGCAGTCGCTGTATCTCCAGTATGGGGACAATGCGCGCCGTTC
>JAFTAM010000033.1 GCA_017458675.1 bacterium | reverse complement strand
GCTTTAAAGGCCGATATAGCCGTCTGTCTGGCCCCGCGCACCGCCGCCTACAGACTTACCTATGCCAACAAAGCCCCCTGCAGAGTAGGCTACTGCTACGCCAATCGGCCTCTGACCGATGTCATGTGCCGTCTGCGCTATCTGACCTATACCATGAGCGTCAATCTGCAGAAGGACATCGAGTCCGGCAAGCCCATTCCCCACGAAATTCAGCAGCTGGGCGAATTTGCCAAGGCTCTGGGCATACCCTATCCCAACGATTCGCTCTGCTTTAAACTCTCCGACGGCGAAAAGGCCAAGGCGGAAGAAATGATGGCCTCCTGGCGGCGTCCCGTCACCATTCTGCAGCTTCACAACAACTGGCTCTCCTGCGGCTGGACTATTGAAAATCTGGTCAGCCTGGTCCACGGTATATATATGACCGACAAGGGCGGTGAAATAGTCGTCTGCTGCGGTCCGGCCGAGCACGAACTGGCCGCCCGTCTCAAGGAAGCCTTCGCACAGACAAAGGGTGAAAACGGCTTTAAGCCGCCCCGTTTTTACAGCGATTTAAATTTCCGGGACTGGGCCGCTCTCTTCTCCTGCGCCGATTTTATCGTCACCCCCGATACCGGGGCCGTCCATCTAGCTTCAGCTCTGAAAAAAGCGGTCATCGCCGTATACGAGCCGAAAACGTCTGTCCTAAACACCCAGCAATGGGCGCCCTGGCAGGTTCCTCACCGCATTATCGTCAAAGGCGAAGCCGAAGACACCGTTAAGCAAATCACGGCGGGCCTCGACGAGCTGATTATCGACGACATGGCCAAACAGGCCTCTCAGGCCCAGGAGGAAGCCGAAAGCGCTCGGGAGAGCTGAGCTCGAAGCGCATATCAGGCGTATTCAGCGATATTCCGGGCCGCCTTCCGCCATTCTGAAACGGCCCTCATTCTGAGGCTTCTCCTGCTTGTCATTCTGAGCGCAGCGAAGAATCTTTTGTCCTTCGACATGAAAGACTCTTCGCCATAGACTCGTGATGACAAAAAACTTTTACGCGCCGGCCCTGCGACAAATGCTCGGAATGGCACACAAGCCGGAGGCGCGGCATGAAACTGAGAGTCTGACCGCGCGGAAAGAAAAAAGCAGGCGCTTTCAGCTGAAAACGCCTGCCCGGCAATGCCGCCTGCCGCCCCAGGCCGGGCGAAGCAAACGGCGCATTATTCAAGAACCTCAGCCATTATCTTTACGCCCAATTTTTCGGCGGCCGAATAAAACTCTTTTCTGCTGCGGTATATAGTTCCCTGAATATAATTTTGTGAAGGCGGCTGCAATTCTTAAAAGAGCTTCTGTTTATAGAGACAAGTCCTTCAGGAAGACAGACGCACCGGAGTTCAGAGCATTCTCCAAAAGCATAATTGCCTACTGAAGTTACGCTGTAGGGAATACTTACATCCTTAAGACTTACGCAGCCATAAAAAGCAAAATCGCCTATCGACTTCACACCGCTGGGAATTTTTATGTCCTTAAGACTGCTGCAGCAGTAAAAGACAGAATAAGCTAACGAAGTAACGCCATCCGAAATATTTACGCCCGTCAGGCTGGTGCATCCACAAAAAACCGACTCGCCTATCGAAGTCAATCCGACCGGCAGACTTACGCTCGTCAGACTGCTGCATTCATGAAAAGCCCAATCGCCTATCGAAGTCAATCCGTCAGGCAGACTTACGCTCGTCAGACTGCTGCATTCATCAAAAGCCCAAGCGCCTATCGAAGTCAATCCATCGGACATACTTACGCTCGTCAGACTGCTGCAGGATGCGAACGCGCCTTCGCCTATTGAAGCCACCTTTTCGGGGATAATTACACTTGTCAGACTTACGCACTTATAAAAGGCATATTCTCCGATTGAGGTAAGGCCGTAAGGAAGGCGTACCCTCTTTAAGCGTTCGCAATTCGCAAAAGCACTATCGTCGAGCGCTGTGACGTCAACAGGCACTATTACGCTCTCCGCGCCGCGGTCTTTGTTAGTAAAGCCTTTAAATCTCGCTGTCGGCTTAACGACTTTCTTTGCAGTAAGAGCCTCAACAAGTGACATGAGTCTCCTGGAGTCTTTCAAAACGGCGTCCAAAAAGGCGTCGACACTTCTGTAAATCCGGCCCTTGAAAACGATTTCGTTTAAGCTCTCGCAGCCTTCAAAGGCCTGCTTCGCAACAATTTTTATACCGTCAGACATAACTATGCGAGTCAGCCGCGAGCATCTCCAGAAGGCGCCGCGCCCGATAGCAACGACGCTGTCGGGAATATAAACATCCTGCAGCTCGGCGCATTCGGAGAAAGCGTATTCCCTTACGGCTAAAACGCCCAAGGGAATCCTCACCTTCAAGACAGGATAGCCTTCATAAGCCCCTCTTATGCCGGCATTTGCTGCGAAAAGTTCCTCAGCCGTTCCCCGAGACCAGACATGGAAATACTCGCTAATTCCCAAATTCATCAACTCTCTGTTGAAGCTGAGGCAGTCGGTATAAACTCTGCCTTTGAAAATTACCATCTCTATCGAAGGACAGCCGGCAAAAGCGCACCGGCCGATCTCCTCCAAACTGTCAGGCAAGACTACCTCAGTAAGTTTCTCACATCCGTAAAAGGCATACTCGCCTATGGATCTGACGCCCTCGGGAAACTTTATTTCTTTTAAGCTCCCGCAGTCGGCAAAGGCATATTCGCCTATGGCAGCGATATTGGGAGACAGCAATGCGTATTTCAGGCTGCCGCAGCCCGCAAAGGCCCTGCCGCCGACCTCTTCAGCGCTGCGGTACATCTTAAGAAGGCGCAGATTCCCGCAGTCTTCAAAAGCGCCGTATCCTACGGAACCGACATTCTCAGGAATAAAGACAGCTCTGCAGACCTCATTTTCAGCATAAGCCCTCTCCTCGTAAGCCTTCACCGCCGCCAGCGCGGCGGGATTGCCGGCAAAGACGGAAAACTCTTTTTGCTGCCATTTCATAAACCAAAAGCCGTAAGACAACAATAATTTGGTTTCTTCACAGAGAAATCTCAGATAATTGCCGCATACAGGCCAAGCTGCCGCCGTTTGACCGCTCTTTAGCGAATTCATCTCCGACAGCAAATATACCAGCCCATCTATGTATTCTTCATCATCTGCAGAAAAATACCGATAACCCGGATAGCCGCCCACAATAAATTTTTCCAGCCAATCTTCAGCCTGCAAACCGTCGTTCAGAGAGCATCGCCAATCGTAAAAACCGTCGTTCGGACCGCCCGTATCAATATCCGATTTACCGTCAGCCAAGAATCGGCTGAAAGCGGTTTGAACAAAAGCCTGTACTGCCCTTTTAAACACGTCATATTTCTGCGGCGCATACTCTCCGCGCAAAGAGCACCAGGCTTCTATCGAGTCCTTCAGCATTCTGCAGATGCGGCACGGCGACAAAACAGCGGCGGTCTTTTCGGCATAGCCTAAACGCAAAGCATAGGCGTTAACCGATTTATTGCTGGGGTAGTCTGCGGAAAAGCGGCTGTCGGGAGCGATAAACAAAGAATACAGCTTCCGATAAAATACTCCCACGCTTCTGTCATATAATTCCGTCAGACTGTTCTCCGGCGCTGCCGCCTCACTCCGTACTGTCTTTCCAAGTTCGGAACGCAGGCATGTGTCAAAATAATCGGCCAGATCCGCATCTGTCTTAACTATCTCAGGAAAAACCGGCATTTGATTGTATTCAGCTAATCTGAAGGCGTCAAAGCAGCAGCCGACAGCCGTCTTGAAGCACGAGGAGACCTCCCCGGCTAATCTGCGCCGTTCGTCCGCTTGCCCCTCCTTCAAAGCCTCCCCCAGAGGGCCGCTGCATAAAGCGGCGCTGTAATTTTTATTCAGAGAATCGCCGCCCAAACCCCATGCAGTCACGGCAAGACGTATTTCGTCCGACAGCAGCTCGGTCTCTAAAATCAGCGTCGGCAGACCGTTAAAGAAAGAGCGCAGCATATCCTTTACAGACTCGCTGCTCATAGATTCGCAATCGGCAGAACCGCCGTAAAGCTTTATATTATCTATCTCCGGCCTGCCGTGATAGCAGCTGTCTATCCAGTGCTTCAGACCGTCTTCGATTAAAGGATAGACTTCAGTATTCCATACTTGTTCAAGTTCAGAACTCTGATTATGGCGGCTCTTAAGCAAAAAGACGCCAAAGGTCAGACAGCCGCCGCTCATATGCTCTCTGCGCACCGCCTCCGGCGGCAGGCTCATCGGCCATTTTTCCAATAAAGCTTTATTCTCCGGCTGTTTTTTCCAATGCTCAAAACGGCGTTTTGACGCGGCAAGACGGAAGCGATAGGCGTCCGCGGCGATATTGTTCTGAATATCGGCAATGCGTCGGTTTCGCTTTAAACTGAAATCATGTCTGTTCAGTTCCTTCAGCTTGGCAAGCTCAAAACAGCGAATCCGCTGACGCTTTTTGAACTCGGCAAACTTCCGCTCCTCTTCTGCGGCAAATCTGCATTCCGGCTTTACATCTTCAGCATGAACCTGCCGCAGAGCTTTGCGCGCATACGCAGCTCTGCGCTCTTTTCTGCTGAGACTGTCCGCAAAGCTTTCCATATCGCCGCTGACACGCTCGTCTATCACATCCTGCGGCTCGTATACAAATTGAGCGCTCTCTGCTATTGAATCAAAACTAATCCTAAACATAATCCCGACATCCGGCTCCTATTAAAAGCGCCCCATGCATCAGCTGCCGGTACTGGCGCGGTCAATAAATCTCAAGCGTCTAAAAGGGGTTACAAGTCGATCTGCGCCGTTTATTCAAGCAGCGAGAAAAAATCAAATAACAAATGCTGTAGTATAGCAGCGAAATGACGGCCCAGCTAAAATTTTTCGGATAAATCAAGCAATTTACAGACGTTCAATCGGCATTGCTGATATTTTAGCAGATCACAGCTGAGAAATCCATTTAGTTTTATAACAAAACAAACAATTTTTTCGGTTTGCATATGCCCTTTCGCCAAAAAAGCCTTTAATGCATAATATATATTATTAAATATCTATCAAATATTTAATAATTGCATAGCTATTAAAATGACATATATATTTTCTGCATAGTTAATACTTAAAAATACTTATATAAATATAAAGAATTTTTACCGAAATTCAGCCGCATAAACTACATGTAGCTGTGTTATTCCCGTCCCCGGAAAACCGGCTGAATTAATCAGACAAAGCATGTCCCGCATTATTTTATTAAACGGTCCAAGCCGATTCCAAGCATTAACTCTTATTTTGACCTCTGCTCCTGTCGTTCCGAGCCTGCTTCCTATCAGTCTGAAACGACCTATATTCTAAGCGCAGCGAAGAATCCGGAACAGTTTAACATTTACGTTCCTTCGCCCAAGGCGCAGGAGGACCAAACTTCTGCGGCGCCGGCTTCTTCGCCCGGCTCACAGAACCCGGCTCACACAATTAACGGCAAGTCAGAGACAGCGCTGCAGGCCGCTGAAGGCCGCCTGATTTTTTGCCGAGCCTCTTTTATAAAAACAGAGGAACCCGCCCATTACGGAAGAAACCTCATTCTTCATTTTTGTAAACTATTTGCCGAAACAGCTCTAAAGCCACGGAAGCTTTTTTCCGAAGAATCGGGCAAATATAGATAACAGGAGCAAAATTCAATGTCAGAATTTCATCCGGAACCGCTTAACGGTTTGAAGCGCACTCATTACTGCGGCGTTCTTCGTTTAGAAGACGCCGGCAAAGACGTTGTGCTCATGGGCTGGGTACACAGACGCCGCGATTTAGGCGGCCTGATCTTCGTCGATCTGCGCGACCGCAGCGGCATGACCCAATGCGTATTCAACCAGGCGGTTAACGCCGAAGCCTTTGAAAAGGCCGGTCTTCTGCGCAACGAATTCGTTATTGCCATAGAAGGAAAGGTCGCCCCCCGCGCCGTTCCCTCCACCAATGAAACGCTGGAAACCAAAGATATTGAAATCAATGTAGAGAAGCTGCACATTCTGAATCCCTGCAAGCCTCTGCCTATGAACATTTCCGACGATCAGATCCCCGACGACGGTCTGCGCATGCAGTACCGCTATCTGGACCTGCGCAAGCCCCGCATGGTGCGCAATATTGCTCTGCGCCACAAGGTGGCCAAATCGGTGCGCGACTACTTCGACGGTCAGGGCTTCTATGAGATCGAAACTCCCATTTTGGTCGCTTCCACTCCCGAAGGCGCCCGCGACTATCTGGTTCCCAGCCGCGTCAATCCCGGCAAGTTCTATGCTCTGCCCCAGTCCCCTCAGCTTTACAAACAGATGCTGATGGTCTCCGGCCTGGACCGCTACTTCCAGATCGCCCGCTGCTTCCGCGACGAGGACCTGCGCGCCGACCGCCAGCCCGAGTTCACTCAGATCGACGTCGAGATGTCCTTTGCCGAGCGCGACGACGTTCTGGATATGATCGAAGGCCTGATTCACCACGTCTTTGACAGCACCGTCAAGGCCGAGCTGCCCGAAAAGTTCCAGAGAATGACTTATGCCGACGCTTTGGAGAAATACGGCTCCGACAAGCCCGATCTGCGCGTCGATATGGTCATTCAGGACATCACCGACAAGGTAGGCAAAACCGGCTTCGGCGTTCTCGACGCCGCCATTGACGAAGGCAAGCGCATTAAAGCCTTCGTCGTCAAAGGTCAGGGCGGAGCCACCCGCAAGGAGCAGGACCTCTTCAAGAATTTCGGCGTCGCCGCCAAGCTGCCGGGCCTCTTCTTCATCGCCCGCACTCAGGGCGCGGTAAAATCCAGCCTGCTTAAATATCTGGGCGAAGAAAAGGCCATGGAAATCTGCAAAGCCACCGGAACCGAAGAGGGCGATTTGCTGGTAGTAGCCGCCGGCGAAAGCCGTCCCGTGAGCGTGGCTCTGGGCAAGGTCCGTCTGGATATCGCCAACCGCCTCAACCTGCTCAATCCCAAAGAATTCAGATTCCTGTGGGTAGTAGACTTCCCGATGTACTCCTGGAACGAGGAAGAGAACCGCCTGGAAGCCGAGCACCATCCTTTCACCAGTCCTCTTCCCTCCGACGTCGATAAGCTGGAAAGCGCTCCTCTCGAGGTCCGCGCCGCCGCTTACGACCTGGTCCTCAACGGCTGCGAGCTGGCTTCCGGCTCGGTGCGTATCCACCAGCGCAACATGCAGGAGCGCATCCTCAGAGGCATCGGCCTTTCTATGGAAGAAGCCGAAGAGAAGTTCGGCTTCCTGATGACCGCATTCGGCTACGGCGCTCCCCCGCACGCCGGCATTGCTCTGGGCTTAGACCGCCTCACCGCCATTCTGGCCGGCGAGAGCTCTATCCGTGAAGTTATCGCCTTCCCCAAGAACACCAACGGCGTCGATTTGATGAGCGGCGCTCCCGTAGTCGTAACCGACGAACAGATGAAACTCGTCCACTTAAAATACGACTTATAAACAGTCCCGTCTGATATAGACGAACTGAACAAAAGTCCCGAATCCCAGAGTCAGCACTCTGATTTTCGGGACTTTTTTACTGAAGCGAATATCAGCTTAATCATAGGTCATCAAAAAACACTTCTCAGCTTCACTATCTCCGTTTCCTACCGCTTTAATTAACCATTTTCTGGCTTTCTCAACATCTTTAGGCACGCCCTTGCCCATAAAATATAAAAGTCCTAACATGCGCTGCGCATATCCGTTATTTTTATTAGCAGCTTTACTGAACCACTCAGCCGCTTTATGTTCATCCTCAGGCACGCTATAGCCATGCAGATACATAAATCCCAATTGAGCCTGAGCATCTGTATTTCCCTTAGCCGCAGCTTTAGAAAAAAAGCTGAAGGCCTTATCATAATCGATATCAGCTCCTTCGCCCCTAAAATACATTTCGCCTAACAGATATTGCCCTTCGACATTGCCATCAGCTGCAGCCTCAGAAAAATATTTATACGCCGCAACGTAGTCTTCCCGAACGCCATGCCCTGCAATATAATAAATTTTACCTAAATAGACTTCAATATCGCTTAAATTTGTAAATAACTCTTTATCTTTACCTTTATGCTTCTTTAAATAATCGACAACTTTGCTATACCATGCAGCAGCTTGACTCCAATCCTTGTCGACGTCTAATCCCAAATAATACAATTGGCCTAAATCGTATTGCGCCTCGACGCTGCCATTATCTGCAGCCTTTTTGTACCAGTTTATAGCCTTTTTAATATCCTTTTTTACTCCGTCGACGCCAAAACGATAGATTTCTCCTATTTCGTATTCCGCTCGCACTACTCCCTTAGCCGCAGCTTTTTTTAAATACTCAATAGCTTTGACGCCGTCCTTTTTTAAAGTGCTGTCGCCGAAACGGTATAAAAAGCCCAAATCTTCATAGGCTCTTCCGTCTCCCTGCTCCGCCGCCTTTTTAAACCACCAGGCAGCCTTGCTGTAATCTGATTTTTCCCCGGAGAAATCCGGACCTAATTTGTACAGACAAGCCAAAAATCTCTGATGATCGACAGAACCGTTTTCAGCAGCTTTAATAAACCATTGAAAACCTTTGTCAACATCTTTCTCAGCAAATTGACTGCCGCATCTGCACCCAAAAAAATATATTTGCCCCAGATTAAATTGAGCGTCTTTATTGCCTTTTTCCGCAGCTTTAGTCAACAAATTCATCCCTTTGACTAAATCCTCGTCAATACCGGCATTAACTGCGTAATATAAACTTCCCAATTTAAATTGAGCCTCCGCCGAACCCTGTTCAGAGGCCTTGCCGTACCAATAGGCCGCCTCAGCAAAATCCTGTTTCAGCCAATGACCGTTAAAATAACCGTTTCCTAAACATAACTGACTTTTAAGATCGCCTTTTTCAGCCGCCGAACGGTAATATTCAAGAGCTCTTTTGTAATCTCCCTTTTCGTAAGCGGCTTCACCCAACTGACAATATTCTTCCGGACTTTCAAAGCAGCCGCTTAAAGCAAATATACTTAAAATCATAAAGGAAATTACTGCTGAGAATCTAATTCTGCATACGTTTCTAAAAAATAAAGTATTCTGAAAGCGTATATTCATACTAAGCACATTCCGTACCTCCTACACCATTTATGGTACAATATATATTTATATTCTTGAAATATAAAGCATATCCTTTAAGTCTATTGAATATATTACATTGTAAGATAAAGAACTCTTACTGCCGAAAACAGACAAAGTTTTTCCCTGTCGGTAAGGTAAGCAAAAACGAGCTTTAAGCAGACACGTTTTATACAGGTTTTAATTTGCTCTGATGCGAGTGTCGTGAGCGATGCGAAGTGCAAAACAAAAACCACATAGCAAAAACAGACAGAAACAAAAAATACGACTTATAAACAATCCCGTCTGATATAGACGAACTGAACAAAAATCCAGAATTCCGGAGCAGACGTTCCGGTTTTCGGGACTTTTTTATTATATTGTTAAATATGGAAACAGTTTCTTGTTTTTGCTCTTTGAGTATTTTATAATTTTCCATATTACAGAAAGAGAGTTATCCGTATGAAAAATATTACAGCTAAAATTCTGTTCGCAATCATGCTGCTTACATTCTGCTGCGCCGGAGCCATATCCACCGCCGCATATGCCGACGACGATCACGAAGGCTATTACGTCCGCGAAGAAGCCGCCCGCAGGAACATACGCCTGATCAGCATCGAGCAGGCCAAGCGCATTGCATCCCAGCGCATCGGTTCTGGCAATTTGCGCTTCAAGGAAATCGAGCTTGAAAACGAGGCCGACGATTATCCCAGCCCCGACTACTTCAGACCGGTTTACAAAATCGAATGCGTAACCAGCTCCTTCAGAGAGTATGACGTCGATATCGACGCCGTAACCGGCCAGGTCCTCAAATGCAAATACGACGATTAAAGAATCGCCGGAAGCCCGAATAACAAAAAAGCTTTATCCCGACAGATCAGCGCAGATTCGATCCGTCGGGATTTTTTCTGCGGATGTTCCGCAGCGGACAATGAAAGCGCCGCTATTTCCTGTCCCGGGCGACAGGTTAACGTGCGCGGCCCGAAACCGTACGAAACCGTCCTGAACAGCGAATAAGCGCCGGCGATCGCTTAAACTGCAGAAAAGCAAACGCCAATACTTCAGAAAACTATGCTTTCAGCCTGGAATTATGATATTTTGCGCACTTTAGTTCAGACGCGGCACTTGCTTTCCCGACCTTTATAATATAAAATTAGACTTGCAATTTGATAATGAGAAATCATTTGCACGCATTACGGCTGCAAAGCTTAAGTCTTACTTTACTTAACTATGTCCCTGACGCTTCAAAAGGATAAAATGACAAACCGCGGGCAGAGCCTGATGGCCTTGCTGCTCCTGGCTTTGCTGTTTTTAAGTCAGGGACTGATCTGGCTCCACCCCCATCAGCACGAAGGGGTCAGCGATCTTCTGGGGCTGCGCTTCAATCTCAGCGAATACCGTCACAGCACATTCTGCCCTCATGATGGCGCGGATACCCACGTCGAAAATAAGGATCTGTTCTCACAGGACGGCGAATGCGGTTCCTGTATGACGCTGCTGCAGCTGACAGAATATTTCAATTACAGTTTCGCCTGTTCTCTTCAGAATTGCGATCAAGAGCGCCGCTTCAGTACGGAATCGGTTCTGTCGGCCTGCAGTCCTCTGCATCGGAAAACCAGAGCTCCCCCTTCCGATATTTCATAAATAATACCGCCGCCGATCAAGGCTGAGCTGCCGCTTGCTTCAGAAGTTTTTTTGCTGCGGCGGCGTTTCGTTTTTCAGCTCGATTCGGCCTTATAAAGCTGCATATATAAACAGCCTCAATTATAAGTATTTGAAATATCGGAGAAATATCAATGAACCGTAGAATCAACGGCCTAAGCCTCAAGCTGCTGGGCTGCGGTCTGGTCCTGCCTATTTTAATGAGCGCTCCCGCCCAGGCCGATACCGCCGCGGACAGCGCAAACAGTAATTCCCCCGCTCCTCAAATCTCAGCTTCTCAGCCTCAGGATGACGAAAACGCCGCCGAAAGCGCGGAAGACGCGCAGCTATTGGCCCAAAGCAGCGAACAGAGCCTGGAAGAGCGGCTGGAAAAACAGCAGCAGCTTCTGGAAAGACAAAGTCAGCTGATAGAACAGCAGCAAAAGCAGATTGACAGCCTGAAACAAACTTTGGAAGAATACGGCAAACTGCTGAAACAGAATCAGGCGGCCGGCCCGAAAGGCGAGCCCAACGCTCAGGGTAACCAAGCTGCCGCTCAAAACGGCGAACCCGACGCTCAAAATAATCAAGCGAGCGCCCAGAACGCCGAGCCTAACGCTCAAGAGAACCAAGCGAGCGCCCAGAACGCCGAGCCCGAAACTCAGGAAGGCCAAGCGAGCGCTCAGAACAGCGAGACCGAGACTCAGGAAGGCCAGACTGCCGCTCAGAACGGCGAAGACGGCGAATTCTTTGCCGAGACCGAAGATCCCGGTCCCGAACCGCCCTCTGCCGACGAAGCGCCCACCGAGGCGACCGCCCAGGCTACAGGACAGCAGCCCGACCTCAACCCCAATATCAGCCTGATTCTCCTGGGCGGCGCTCAGGCGGGCGGAGCTAAAGACGACGAGCACAGAAACACCCTCTATCTGCAGGAGGCCGAGCTGGCCATAACCGCTCCCGTCGATCCCATGACCAGAGCGGAAGCCTATATCAGCTTCCCCCGCGACGAAAGTCCGGAGGTCGAGGAAGCCTTTGCCCAGTATTCCGGCTTAGGTCACGGCCTGCAGATCCGCGGCGGTATCCTCCGCAATGAAATCGGCGCTCTAAACAGCACTCACACTCACGCTCTGCCGCAGATAGACCGCCCGCTCAATTACACGATGTTCCTGGGCGACGAAGGACTGCACACGCCCGGCGCTGAGCTTTCCTGGCTGCTGCCCCTGCCATGGTATTCCAAAGCCACGGTTTCCGTAACCAGCCGCACCGGCCATCACCACGACGAAAACCATGAACATGAAGGCGAGCATGAGGGCGAGGAGCTCGAAGAGCTTGAAGAGGAAGAATTCGCTCTCTTCCCCAAGGAAGGCAAAAATAACCCAATTCTGACCGCCCGTTGGGAGAATATGGCCGATTTAAACGACGACACCACTTTAACTCTGGGGCTCACCCACGCCAGTTCTTCCATTAACAGCGACACTATACGCACCTCTTCCCTGAACGGCGCGGATTTAACTCTGAAATGGCATCCAGCCGAAGACACCTATAAAGAGTTTGTCTGGCGCAGCGAGTACATGAACGCGCAGCAAAAGTTCCAGGAAGGCATTGAAGAACAAGACAAAAATCTGAGCGGCTGGTATTCCTACATTTCCTGGCGCATCAATAAAAGCTTCCGTCTGGGAGCGCGTTACGATCAGGCCGATTCCCCCATCATCGAAGGCGGCGACGTAAAGCGCGGCAGCGTCTTTGCTGAGTTTATCGCCAACGAATGGAACTCTCTCCGCCTCCAGTACAACCGCACCTCTCCCAGCTGGAAAAAGCCCTACAACGAGCTGCTGCTGCAGTGGAACGTGGTTATCGGCCCCCACGGCGCTCACAAATATTAACTTATAACATTTTACAGTAAAGATCCTTCGCCTGACGGCTCAGGATGACAAGGGGGGCGGCTCAGTATGAAAAAGCTGAGCGGCTCAGGATGACAAAAACTGAGCAGCTCACGAACACAAGCCGAGCAGCTCACGAACACAAGCTGCAATGTCATTCTGAGCGCAGCGAAGAATCTATGACTTTTTAATCCTGATTTTTTTTAAGGAGAAGATATATGCGCAAGCTTTATGTATTTGCAAGCCTCATCTGCATCAGCTTCCTGCTGCTGGCCGCCTTTGCACAGGCCAAGGATACTTTGAATATTGTCGTCACTACTCAGGATCTGGCCGATATCGTCCAGAATGTGGGCGGCAGCCGCGTCAAAGTTACCACTATCTGCCGGGACGGACAGGACCCGCACTTTGTGGAGACCAAGCCCAGCTATCTGCGCTCCCTGCAGCAGGCAGACGCCTTTATCGAAACCGGTCTTTCGCTGGAAATCGGCTGGGCCCCCAGCCTTCTGCGCAGCGCCGGCAATCCCAAAATCATGCCGGGAAGCTCCAACTTCCTGGAGGCCAGCGCCGGCATCGCCGTAATGGAAAAGCCCGCCGGCAAGGTTGACCGCACCCGCGGCGACGCCCACCCCGACGGCAATCCCCACTACAGCATGAGCCCCACCAACGTCAAGCAGATCGCCCGCACCGTCGCCGCCTTTTTAAAGAGAATCGATCCCGAGGGCGCCGCTCAGTACGACAAAGGCTACTCCGCCTACTGGCACGCCATCGACGCCGCCGACAAACGCTGGAAAGAGGCTCTCAAGCCTTATCAGGGCGCTAATATCGTCACATATCACAGCACTTGGATTTATTTTACCAACCATTTCGGCTTAAAGGTCTGCGGTCACGTCGAGCCCCAGCCCGGCGTCTCTCCCTCCAGTCAGCAGCTCAACAACCTTACCCAGACCATGAAGGACAAGCATGTAAAGGTCATCGTTTCCGAACCCTGGTATCCGAAGAACATCTCCGAATCGCTGGCCAAGCGCACCGGAGCCAAGGCTCTGACGCTGGCTATTCAGCCCAAGAGCCTGCCCAACACTTCCACCTATATTCAAATGATGGACTACAACGTCAATACCTTAGTACAGGCTTTAAAGTAAATGTCCGATAACATTATTCAATTCAGTCAGGTAAATTTAGGATACGGCTCCAAAACGATCCTCAAAGACTTGAATTTTACCGTCTCGAGAGGACAGTATATAGGTCTGGTAGGCGCTAACGGAGCCGGAAAATCCACGCTTCTGAAAGCCATTATCGGAGCGATCGCTCCCTTTAAGGGCAAGATCAGCTATTTTGACAGCGAAGGCCGGGAGATTAAGCGCATCGGCAAGCTGGGCTATATGCCTCAGCACCAGTCCCTGGACAAAAGCTTTCCTCTCTCGGTTTTCGACGTCGTTTTAATGGGACGCTATACCATGATGGGCTGGCGCACCCAGAAAAAGGACAAAAAAGCCGTCCTGGAGGCCTTAGAGCAGGTTAAAATGGCCGATTACGCCTATCGCCACATCAGCGAGCTTTCTGGAGGCCAACTGCAGAGAATCCTCATGGCCCGGGCCATAGTTTCGGAGCCCGAGCTTCTGCTTCTGGACGAGCCCACCAACGGCATGGACCTGGGCGCCAGCCAGGACACTCTGGATATAGTCCACGAGCTTCACAAAAAGGGCCTGACCGTAATTATTGTCACCCATATGCTGGATATTGTGGCCCGCCATGCCCAGACGGTGGGCCTTTTCCACCATCACGAGGGTTCGACCAGCTTAAAATGGGGAAAGCCCGAACTGCTCCTGAGCGACGCTTATCTGACCGAGCTCTACGGCCGCCCCCTGAGCTTTCAGTACGGCCCCAAGGACAAGCAGAGCGCGCCCGCGTCCGAGCCTCCCGCCGACGCTACGTCAAGTTCCGCCGGAGCTTAGCCCCTCCGAGCGAACGCCTGCCATGTTAATGCGGACGCCTCCGCCCTCGCGGACGTAAGATCGCCCCGTCAATAAGGCGACGGCGCAAACATACTCTTTTACTCAAAATACAGACAAAAATTATGCTGAATTTTATCGACACTTTAGATTTTACCGTCTTGGCAGTAATAGCCGCCTCGCTGGTGGCCCTTATGACCTCTTATCTGGGCGTGCTGGTGGTTCTGCGCCGCATCGCCTTCGTGGGAGCCACCTTAGCTCAGCTGGCCACCGCCGGCATCGCCATGGCAGGCCTTCTGGAGATCCCCTGCAATCTGGGAGCGATCATCATGATGCTTCTGGGGGTCGGATACTTCGCCCAGCAGGAAAACAACCGCTACCGACTGCCCTCGGAAGGCATGATCGGCGCAGCCTATGTGGCCGCGGGCGCTATGGCCGTGCTGTTTATGGCGCTGGCCCCCCACACCGACAGCGACATGCTGGCGCTGCTCTTCGGCAATATTCTGGCCGTCTCCGCACAGGATATCCTCTTAATGGCGTCCGCTCTGGTCTTAATCACCGTCGTCAATATTCTGTTTTACAAACAGTTTATGCTGACCGCCTTCGACCCCATGATGGCGCAGGCCATCGGCTACAAGGTCAAGTTCTGGAATTGGCTCTTTTACATAACTCTGGGCCTGGCCATCGCCGTCGCCATTCATACCGCCGGCGTGCTGCTGGTCTTTTCCATGCTGGTGCTTCCGCCGCTGACCGCTCTGACTCTCAGCCGCAGATGGGGCCTGGTCTGGATCTATTCGACCGTCTCCTCGCTGGCCGCCGTCGCCGGCGGAGTGTGGCTTTCCATTCAGAAAGACCTGCCCACCGCCGCTTCCATAATCGCGGTTTCCTGCTCCTTGTTTATCATAGCTTTGATTTATAAAAAGGTCATTTCTATGATAAAACCTAATTAATGTTTTACTTAAAAATCAGCATAATTTAGTTTTCAGCATATCATTACAATAACACTGCAAAGACAAACAGGTGCATAGATTAATGAATTTAGATTCGGTATCCCTGAAAGCCGTAGTTAAAGAGATGAGCCCCCTGCTTTTAGGCGGCGTCGTTCAGAAGATCTCTCAGCTGACCCGCCTGGACGTAGTCATGCAGATACGTCAGATAGGCGTCACCCACAAGCTTTTGCTGCGCTTTTCTCAGGAGAGCGCCGGATTGGGGCTGACCCGCAGTCAGCTGCCGCCCGCCGAAGCGCCCACGGCCTTTGTCATGCTGCTGCGCAAGCACCTCCAGGGCAAAAAGATCGCCGCCATCGAGCAAAAGGGCCTGGAGCGCCTGATAAAATTCCGCATTGACGATAAAATTCTGCTCCTGGAACTCTTCAACCGCAGCAACAATCTCTATATGCTGAGCGCCAACGAAAAGATCATGGGCATGCTGGTCAGGGACAACAAGGCTCAGGCCCAGCAGGTCGGCAAGGTCTATGTTCCTTTAGCCGCTCCCGAGCGTCCCGACGCTTCACTGGTGTCCTTCGCGGACCTGCCCGAAATCTTCGCCCCCTTCGCCGGCCAGACGGTCAAGGAGGTTCTGCCTAAAGCTCTGTTCGGCATTTCTCCCCACCAGGCCGCCTTCATAATACGCCGGGCCGGTCTCGAGCCCAAAGCCGTGTTCCGCGAAAGCGATATTCCCAATCTGGCCATGTCTGTCGATCAGTGGCAGATGCTCTTAAACGACGGCGGCTACGAGCCGGTCCTTACCGCCTCGGGCAAGCTCTCTCCCTGGCCTCTGGACGAACCAGGCGAAACAAAATTTCCCTCGCTGCTGCAGGCGCTGGAAAGAGACTCGGCTGTTCCGCCGGTAACCAACGATAAGCGCGAGGCCCTGCTGCGCTCTCTCGGCAAAGCCAGGGACAAGGCGATGATTGTCTTAGAAAGCAGAAGGCAGTCTTTAAAGCAGACCCAGACCATGGATATAAAGCGCTGGTGCGGCGAACTGATATTGGAGCATATCGGCGAAATTGCCGCCGAGCAGGAAAGTCTGTCCCTGCCCATGAGCGCCGACGACGTTCCCGAGGAGGTCAGAAAGGCCCTGGCCGTTGAAGCCGAGCTCTCCGCCCAGACCGCTTCAGCCAAGAGCAAGCCGCGTCTCAAACACAGCCATTTATCCCTTACTCTCGGCGAGAAAACGGTCTCCGTGCGCCTGGACCCTCAGCAGAGCGCCTCCGAAAACGCGCAGATGTATTTCAAGGAATACCGCCGCCTGCAGAGGGCGGTTCAGGCCCTGCAGGAGCCTATCGAAAAGGCCGCCGAAGAGGTCGAGTTCCTGGAAGAGCTGATCTTCTCCGCCGAGAATTCCTCCGAAGCACAGGAATTGGAGGATATACGCCGCATCTGGCAGGAATCTAACCCCAACAAATACACCACGCAGGCCCAGCTCCAAAAGCAAAAGAACCGCGGCGTTCAGAGCGGCCCCTTAGGTCCCAAAAGCTATACCTTCCAGGGCTTTAAGATTCTGGTCGGCCGCAATCCCCGCCAAAACGACCAGCTGACCTTTAAAACCGCCGCCCAGGGCGATATCTGGCTCCATGCCCAGAATACTCCCGGCGCTCATGTCGTCATAAAAACCGCCGGCCGCAAAATTAACGATCAGGTCCTGGAGACAGCCGCAGTTTTAGCCGCCCGCAACTGCAAGGCGCGCCAGTCCACCCACGTGGAGGTCAGCGTCTGCGACAACATCAAGCAGCTCCGCAAGCCCAAAGGCGCGCCTCCTGGCAAGGTCCTGCTGCGCAGCTTCAGAACCGTAAACGTCCGCCCCGCCCATGAAATTGACGGTTTAACCGACGAAAATAGAAGCTAAGAGTAGCCGCCCTCAGTCATTTCGAACGCATATACAGAAACAGATACCACTTCGCAGATTTTACCTCGCTGCTTTAGATTTATTCTCATAATAATATGCGCAATATGACTAAATCCGCCCTCTTCGTTCTATCCATTTTATCAGCAAATAACGCATAAAGTCTCTTAAACTCCTTAATATCAAGCTTGCGCTTAAAACAGAAAAACAAATAGCCACAATCGAAAAACAAATAGCCACAATCAAAAGATCGACAGACATTGCATCAAACGGCATCTCTATTACAGCCCAAGCTTGAAGGCAGATAATAGGCAAAAAAATCAGCCCGTGCAAAAAGAGTCTTATAATTTCCCATAAATTGTTTGCCGATCTTTCACCGCGAAAATATCTGCCATAGTCATTTAAAACGCGCAAAACAGTTTGCGACAATTCTTAAACCAGTTTGCGACAAAAAATCCGCCCTTCTCAGGCGGATTTTTCATTTGAACCGGGCTCCTCTAACTGCTTAAAAGCTTCTCGATTCTCTCTTTTGCTTTTCCGG
>JAFTAM010000032.1 GCA_017458675.1 bacterium | reverse complement strand
TCTTGTTTAAGTAAGCGCGCAGATCTTCAATTTTGACGCGCTCCTGCTCCATGGTGTCGCGGTCGCGGACGGTGACGGTATTGTCCTCCAGAGTATCGAAATCGACCGTCAGACAGCAGGGGGCGCCGATCTCGTCGAAGCGGCGGTAGCGCTTGCCGATCTGACCGCGCTCGTCGTATTCGACCAGGAAATGCTTGCGCAGCTTGAACTCCAGCTCCTTGGCCTTGGCAATCAGCTCGGGCTTATTCTTGAGCAGGGGCAGAACCGCGACCTGCACGGGAGCCAGTCTGGGATGGAGGCGCAGCACGACGCGGGTCTCCTCTTTGCCTTTAGCCGACATAGCCTTGTCTTCGTCGTAGGCGTCGACCAGGAAAGCGAAAGTGGCGCGGTCAACGCCGCCGGAAGGCTCGATGACCCAGGGCATGACGTGCTCGTTGGTATCGGGATCGAAAAAGCTGAGATTCTTGCCGGAATACTCGGAATGGCGCTTAAGGTCGAAGTCGCTGCGGTTGGCAATGCCTTCGAGCTCGCCCCAGCCCCAGGGGAACATATATTCCACATCAAAGCAGCCCTTGGCATAGTGAGCCAGCTCGTCCTTTTCATGCTCGCGCAGGCGCAGGTTGGCTTCCTTAAGGCCGAGCTTCTTATACCAATTAAAGCGGGTATCGACCCAGCTCTTAAAGGCTTCGTCAGCCTGCTCGGGCTTTACGAAATACTCGATCTCCATCTGCTCGAATTCGCGGGTTCTGAAAGTGAAGCGGCGGGGAGTGATCTCGTTGCGGAAAGACTTGCCGATCTGAGCAATGCCGAAAGGCAGCTTGCGGCGCGTCGAGGTCTGGACGTTCAGGAAGTTGACGAAGATGCCCTGAGCGGTTTCCGGACGCAGGAAGACGCGGGATTTTTCATCCTGAACCACGCCCATCTGAGTTTCAAACATCAGATTGAAATTGCGCACCTCGGTGAGGTCGTGCTGACCGCCCTCGGGGCAGACGGCGTCGGGAGTGAGCTCGTCGGCGCGGAAGCGCTGCTTGCACTTGCGGCAGTCCACCAGAGGATCGGAGAAGTTCTGCACATGGCCGGAAGCCTCCCAGGTGCGGGGATGCATGAAGATAGCGGCGTCGAGACCGACGATATCGTCGCGCTCCTGAACCACGCTGCGCCACCACAGATCCTTGACGTTCTTCTTAAGCTGAGAGCCTAATGGGCCGTAGTCCCAGCAGTTAGCCAGGCCGCCGTAAATATCCGAGCCCGGATATACAAAACCGCGGCGCTTGCACAAAGACACAATCTTATCGAAAAGCTCTTCCTGAGCTTTATTCTCTTTCATATTAACTCCCATTACTCTGTTATCAATAAAAACAAAAAGAAGAAGCTCCCATAACCGGTCCTTCCTCAAAAAGACTCTTACGGGAGCGTTTCATATTCCCTAAAGAATACAAAAACTCAAATAATATACCGATTTCCCTTAAGGCTAGTTGTGAACCTCGGCGTCGGGGAAGATGCGGACGATGCGATCGGAGAGGATCAGCATCTCTATGGCTTTAGGCGTCAGATCGGCAGAAAAAGCTTTAATAATGTAAAGATCGTCTTTGATCTTGCCGCCTACGCTGGCCACCAGCTTGCGATCCTCGTCTTTGAGACCGTCCTTGGTCTGAACAATTACATTGAGAGGCTGCGTGCCGCCGCGGGCCACAATAGCCTTTAAGCCGCCGTCCAATTTCTTATTCTTCAGATCGGCCTGACCGCCGCCCAGATTCTGACCGCCGCCGGAGCCGCCCTGCTCGCCTACTAAACCCTGACCGGCCAACATGGCCTGATCGTCCATCAATAAAGTCATATTTTTTACTCCTCTATTTCATTTTTATTTTACTAATCATTTTCAGAAAGCTCAGTTATCTCGTTTGTACAATTCCTCGATGAGCTCATTAAAATGGGAATTGACGACGCGCCTCTTAATTTTCAGAGTAGGCGTTACTTCTCCCTCCTCCGCTGACAGCGCTCTGGGCAGGACAACGATGCGGCGCACCTTTTCGTAATCGGAGAAATCTTCGCAGCACTTCTTTATCTCTTTTAAAAGCAGCTGCTCTACTTTGACATCTTTAACCAGGACTTCCCGATCCCCCTTCAATCCCTCCTTTTTAGCCCATTCCTCAAGTTTGTCAAAGTTAGGTACTATCAAAGCGCCCACAAAACTGCGGTTGTTGCCCACGACCACCACTTGTTCAATCCAGAAGCTCGCTTTAATAGCGTTTTCCAACGGAGCGGGAGCGACATTTTTGCCATTGGAGAGGACCAAAATTTCTTTTTTGCGATCCGTTATGGTATAGCATTTCGTTTCCGGATCGTATTCTCCGATATCGCCGGTGTGAAAATAACCGTCCTCGTCAAAGACCTCGGCGGTGGCCTGCGGAAGCTTAAAATAGCCGCGCATAATATTGGGGCCCTTAGCGCAGATTTCTCCGTCTTCGGCGATCTTAATGTCAACTCCGGGAGTAGCCTCCCCGACCGTACCGGGATTTATATTGTCGGGACGGTTCAGGCACAGCACCGGACTGGTCTCAGTCAGGCCGTAGCCCTCCAAAATGCTCAGTCCCGCATCCAGGAAGAAATTCAGAACATCTACCCGCGAAGGAGCGCCGCCGGAAATAAAATGGCGCACCCGGCCGCCTACGGCCTCGCGAATCTTTGAATAAATCAAAGCGTCGCACAAAGAGTGCTCCCAATTCATAATCAAAGAGACTTTGCCCTTTTTCTTCTCCTCACGGTAGCGGCGGCCCATGTTGATGGCGTGATTAAACAGACGGTCCTTCAGACCGCCTCCTGACTGAGCCACCAATTTGGCGAAAATCTTTTCAAAGAGACGGGGCACGCTGGGGACCATGGTGGGTTTCAGCAGCTTTAAATCCGCCGTCAGGAAACGGATGCCCCGGGTATAGCCTATGGACGAGCCCTTATAGGTCAGAGCATAGTAGCAGATGCGTTCAAAGACGTGAGAAAGGGGCAGGAAGGACATTTCCACGTCCTCCTTGCCGAGTGAAACCAAATCGACCAGCGAGACAACCTGGGAAACGAAATTGCCGTGCATGAGCATAGCGCCCTTAGGATTGCCGGTCGTTCCCGAAGTATAGACAAAGCTGCAGAGATCCTCAGCTTTAGTTGAAGCGCAGATCTCTTCCATAGACGCTTCATGGTCCTTGAGACTGTCAGCGCCGAAATCGAGGAACTTCTGCCAGTTCCAGAGGCGCACACGGTTTTCAAAATATTCGCCGTCAAAGGCAAAGTTCTCAATGGCAATAATATGCTTGACCTTGGAAATGCGCCCCTTGCGCAGACACTCCAATACCTTGAGAATCTGCTCCTTATGGGAGGCGACCAGCACCTGGGCTTCGCTGTCCTCGACGATATAGGCCATTTCTTCGGCGCTTAAGGTCGGATACATGGGCACGTGAATGCCGCCAGCAAACATGGTTCCGAAATCTACTACCGGCCAAGCCAGACCGTTGACGGAGAAATTGGCGACTCTCTCACTGCGGCGCAATCCCAAAGCCAGAAGAGCGCAGGCAAAATTTTTAATCTCCGCGTAGACCTCATTATAGGTCTTAAACCTGAAGCTCTTGCCGTCGCAGTCGCCTAAATAGGGACGCTCTCCAAACTTTTCCAGCGAGTTTTTAAAAACGCCGGTCAAGGTTGTTATTTCAGCTTTTTCCGCCCATTCAAGCAAAGCAGAAGATACGGGATAATCGGTAAATGCAGACATGAATCCACGCGCCTCATAAAAATGTCAGTTATCGTTGCTTATTCAGTCAGAGAACATACGCAGCCCGAAGGCCCGTCCTTATATTATACAGGAACAGAGTCCGAAAATACAGCCACTTCAGCGATTCAAAGCATTAACCGTTTTGAATGAGGCTGAAAATGAAGCTCACTCCACCCAGCCGGACCTTATCGCCGTCATGCAGAACCCGCTGCAGCCCCTGAGGTATCTTCTCCTCATTGATAAAGGTGCCGTTGCCGCTGCCGACGTCTTCGATATAGACGCCCATAGAATCGCGAATTAAAACTGCGTGCTTTTTAGAAACCGTGCCGCCTTCGGGAACGCTTCCGAAATCGACCTTGGCGCCCTTGCCGGGTTCCCCGGGTCCTCGGCCCAGCAGAGTCTTCTCGGCGCGGACATAAAACTTGTCTTGGCTGCGCTCAGCCTTAAAAACTGCAAAAGCATTTTTAGCCGGGTCAGCAGGCGGCGCAGGAGCGGGCGCAGGCGGAGCATAAGCAGGCGCAGGAGCGGGCGGCGGAGCCGGAGGCGCATAGGTCGGCGCGGGAGAAGGGACCGGCGGAGCATAAGCAGGAGGCGGAGCCGGAGGCGCATAGACCGGAGCCGGAGCGGGCGCGCTGCTGAAGACAGGCGCAGGCGGCGCCGCCGGAGTGGGCCTGAGCAGATCGGCGCTTCCGTACACAGGCGCAGAGAACTGCGCTTCCTTGAGGTTAGCGCCGCAGTTGTCGCAATATACGGAGCCTACTATATTTTCTTGTTTGCAGCGAGGACATTTCATAACCGGAAAACCACCCGAAAAAACATTTTTTTAATTTTTCTGTAAACGGATTTTTTCTCCCTTTATCATTTCAAAAATAGAACCTTGATAAGGGCGCGCCTTCCCCTTTTTATTTGTTCCTATTAGTGCTAAAATTCCCTTATGATTAAAAAAGATAAGCTGCGTTTTTTAGTACTTGAGGCCCGTTTGGACTGGGCTATGGCAGAGAATGAACGGGATTGCCTGCTGAGATCGGGCGAGCTGCTTCCCGAGCAGCTCGAAATGTACAATATTTTGGAAAAGCCTCTGCCCCGGGGCTGCGAAGAGGGATTCCAGGCGGTAATTATCGGAGGCACCGGAGATTATTCGGTCGTTCACAACCGTCCCGCCTTCTTTCAGCCGCTGCTTGATTTTGTAAAATATCTTACCGATATCGGCTTCCCCATTCTGGGCCTTTGTTACGGCCACCAGATCCTGGCTCAGGCTTTAGGCGGAAAGGTCGAGGAACTGCCTCACGAAAAGAGCGAAACCGGCACCTTCTTAATGACCTTGACCGAAGAAGGGCGCAAGGACCCCGTATTTGACAGTATTGCCTCTTCATTCACAGCCCAGGAGGGCCACCACGACGCCGTAACGGTTATGCCGCCGGATTTTATACATCTGGCTCAGAGCGAGAACTGCCGATACCAGGCGATGCGCCATATTTCCAAACCGATTTACGGATTCCAGTTCCATCCCGAGCTGACCCGCGAGGACCTTCTGGCCAGAATGCACGCCTACGCTCACGTCTATGCCTCCGAACCCGGAGCCATGGAGCGCTTTAATCGGATTATCAAAAGGACCTACACTGAAGCAATAGCCAGAAATTATATTGAGAAGATAGTTATTCCCCGCTGGTCATAGATAGAGAGGAGGCAATCATGATTTGCAGCAGCTGCCGTCAGCAGATTGACAACGACGCTTTGACATGCCCGTTCTGCGGAAGCTTAATTAAAGCGAACGACAGCGAAAGCGCGGAGATTTTCGGCGATATAGTCGCCCAATCGTCTCCTCTGACCGCGAAAACCCTGGAAGAGTTCAGCCACAAAACCGGCGAAGCCGCCCAGGATTTAATCGGCGCGCTTTCGGTGAAAAATATCGTCAATACCGCCGCCGCCCAATCGCTTCCCATCCGCGAGGCCCTGCGCAAGCTGAACAGCACCATGAGTGTCGCCAAACTGGCGGGCGAGACCGCCCTCTATGAGGACGCCGCCGTTTATGGGGGCGACACCTCCTATATGCAGAACGCCAAAGCGGAGATCACCAATAAGCGCATAATCTTTTACGAGCGTCTCTTTACCGGCTCCAGCATAATGGACGTGGTAACCGCCTTTCTGCCCATGTCCTACAGCTTCAGCCTCAGCCTGGCTCAGATCACAAACGTAAAATTCTGCGAAATCAATTACAACCCGGGCTTAAAAATCAGCTTATCGGAGCAGCAGTGCATCTATATGCAGTGCGAACATCACCACAAATTTGCCGAACATCTACTGCAGGCTCTGGATAATTTCCGCCTGCAGAACGCAAAAGCGTAAAACAGACTGTAAAAAAAACTGCCGTTTCCAGAGCGGCAGTTTTTTTATTGTACGGGAGTGATTTCCTCCGACGGCTTTATTGGGCTTTGTCCTTCTGCAGAGAGGGCGGTTCCAACACGCTCAGACATTTGGCCTCGCTCAGGATTACCTGCCAATCCTCATGGAAACGCTCCATAAAGTAAGCGGCCTGCGAAACCGTCAGAATCAGGATTTCCGTTTCCTCTACAGCCCTGACGACGGAATTGTCAGGAATTTCTCCTGCGGCGCCGGCGACAAAAAGATCGCCGCGGCGGAATTGAACTTCGGACTGAGTTTTGGCCTCCTCGCCTGCATTCTCAAAGGCGAAGGAGAGCAGACCGGATTTAAGCAGATACAATACCGGCTTTTCTCCGATACATTCGCAGGGACAGACGCTCTCCGAGGGACCGAACATCTTTAAAGAGAGCGACTTGACGAATTTTTCCTTAAACTCAGCGGAGAGCTTGTCGGAGAACTTGAGATCGGAGACGAATTCGGAAACAGAGAAACCGCCGTCGTCTTTGCCTTCATCTTTAATAACTGTAGTGATGGGGAAAGGAATGTTTATCTTCTCGCGGGAGAAATTGTACCAGATAGATTCGCGGACCTTCGATTCCGCCACTACGCCGGTGCTGAAATCGTCAACCCAGAATACAACCTTGTAATTTATGGAGGAATCGGCGAATTCGGTCAGCAGAATTTTGGGAGCGGGCTCAAACATGACCTCCTTCACCGAACGCAGAGCCTGCATGATGACGCGGCGCACCAAGTCCGGCGAATGCTCGTAGCCGGCGCCGACCTCCACGCTTCTGGCCTGACGGGCCGTCGGGAAGGAAAAGTTTTTGATATTCGATTTTGCCACCGTCGAATTGGGCAGAATGTTGCGCTCGCCGCTGATCGGCTTTAAAACCGTAGAACGCCAGTCCAGCTTTTCCACCGTGCCCGCCAGACCGCCGATATCGATATAATCGCCGATTTTGTAAGGCTTGGCGAAGTTGATCAGCACGCCGGCCACCAGATTGCCCATGGTATCCTGCAGGGCGAAGCCTAAGATGACCGACAGAGCGGTGGAACCGACCAGCAGAGAGGATAAATTGATATTGAAAGCCGTGGTCAGAATTATTGTCGCCAGCAGCAGATAAACCGCCAGCCGGGTAATATCCTGAATCAATTTTGAAACCGTCTTTTTCTTTTTCTGACTGAAATAGTAATCGAACAGCAGTACAAAGAAGGCCTCCGCAACAAAAATAAGCGCCAGGGCCGCCAGAATGGCCAGCAGATATTTGCCTAATGCCAAGCGTGTTCTGACGGCTGAGGGGACCCAGGTCCAGGCATACATAGCCGTCAGCACCAGGACGACTCCGTAGCCCAGGGCCGATTTTTTGGACATAAACGACTGCATCAGCTCATAGCGGTAAGAGGTATCCTCAAAGAAGAAACCGTGTATGAATTTCAGACACATATATACAGCCGCCGTACAGCAGATTGCCGCCAGAAAACCGCCTTCCATCACTTCCTTCTGAAGAAAGTTGCTGTAGGTGTGATATACCAGGCCTATATACAAAACGGCCCGCAGAATACTGAAAGCTATGCTCCATTGCAGCTTGGGTATTCTGTTCTTGAAATTCAAGCTTTCCAGAAGACATAAAAAGACCTCCAAAAGCATCAGCACCGCAGCCAGCATTAGAGAGACGTATACGTCGGTAAAAAACTGATTGAGCCGGCTTATCCAGTGAGTTAAATTCAAAACCGGAATAAATAAGCCGATTACTATAAGAAACGGCTTCCAGCGCTTCTGCAGCAGCTTGAAAAGGTTGTTTTCTATCTTTAAGCCGCAGAACCAGCGGATAAAATAGTAAGCGATAAACAGTTCGACTATCGAGAGTCCTACGCCGCGCAGCAGCTCTATATCCTGACTTCTAATCATAACTTTCCGACTTTCCAAAGGTTAAAACATACATTTTATCAGTAGTAGGCGCATCGCTCAAATCCTCTTTATGCATAAAGCTCGGGAGGATCGTTTCCCACATGCAGATCGCTGCGCAGGAAGGTCATATGATGATCCCAACATGACAGCCCCAAAGAACTGATTTCATAAGGAACTCTGCTGATCGGACAGCAGGCCGAAGGCGGCAGCTCAATGCCGCCGAAGAACAGAGCCGCTCCTTGACGGGAAAGACGTTCCGAGCAGAGCGTCTTAGCCAACAAACGGTAATGCTCTCTGATCGTTTCCTGATCCTTATTGAACAAAGAATCGAATATTTGAGCCTGCGGCAATAATTTTCCAGTTTCATCAGCTCCACATATACAAATATTTGTCTGTATTATCACTGTCCTTAAGTTCGCCTTCGGCGGCGCGCCGCAGAAATTTGCCCAGCTCGGAAGTAGCTGCTCGGCGCCGTCTCTGCCTCGGGGAGACCTGCAGTCCTTTCAGGCTTAGCTTCAGGCCGAGCTGCAGGATTATCTGCCAGTTTGCTTTTATACAAAACGTCATAACCGCCGGCAGCGAACAATACCGTTGCCAAAGCCCAGCTCAAAACCCTGAAACTTAATTTCACCGCCAGTTTAACCCTCAATTAGGACAGATTATCATTGCGCAGCTAATCTTTCTTAAAGGTCAGAATATACATATTTCTCATTCCGGAATTGACGTCGGCTGCATCAACCTTTTTCAGCTTAAATTCACTCATAATTTCTGTTGCTTTGTCAGGCGATATATGAGGACAGTCTTCAAAGGGATAAAAGTCAACCAACACCAAATAGCCGCCTTTTTTCAAAGCTGCATACAGCTTCTTAAGATATTCGATGCAATCAGGATTTAACGGCTCATTATTCTTGATATTTATGCCCGTCATGACATTGAGGACGTCGATCATATAAATCCTATCGACGGAATCAGCCGCCAAACGGGGATCGCTGCGTTCAACCAGCAAAGTTTTAATATTGCTTTTCTTGTTCTGCCCAGCATTATATTCGACAAATTTTAAAACGCTTTCGTCGACGTCCATAGCGACGACCTTGCCGTCGGGCCCCGCTCCCTTGGCCAAAGAGTCCGTATAGCAGCCCACGCCGCAGCCGACCTCCGCCACCGTTTCGCCGGAACGCACCGCCGAAACGCCTGAGCCTAAAATAAACGCATCCAGACCGTGAGAACGCTTTTCGTCGTAATAGCCCATGGACAGCTGACGGAACAGCTCTCGGGGAGCGCCGATCATGAAATGTTCATAATTACTATATACCATGCCGCTCTTCGGACAGCGCAGCATCTGAGATTCCGGTTCAAAGTAACTCAATTTGGTATTAGGACAGTGCATATATTTAGAGTTAAAAGAGCTTGGATTGTTAAAATATACGCTTCCAATACGCATTAAGCGTTCAAAGCACAGAGCTAATTTTAATTGCCAGTAACTGATCTTTCGCTTTTCCTCTCCGCTGCCAAAAAGATAATTGTAAATATTTCTTTGGTGATCGTTTTTGAATTTAATCTCTTTGCCCTTATTTTGACGGATTAAATTATCCAGAACCATAACAGCTCTCATTTCCGGCCATAACTCACAAAAATCCTCAGATAAGTCCTTATCCTTCAGCTCGCCCGCTTCGGCCCTGTTTAGAAAGTCCCCCATTTTGTCTGTTTCACTTTCTATATTATTGAAACGGCTCCTGAGATGATCCTCAAATCTGCCGCCGCCTCTTAGATCGATAGCATTGTTTATAGAGCCTTGTCCGAAACTATCTGAAACGATATCTGTATGGCCGTTGCCATCTTCTCTTTCATCTCCTGCCGTATTATCGCCGCCAGGCTCTGCTGCTGACGGATTATTTCCGTCGGGCTTAGAAACTGCAGGATCGTCTTTGGTAAGATCAACCGTCGCAACGCTTTCTACGTCGGCAGGCTTCGAACCGGCTATATTATTGTCATTGTCTAAATTACCGCCTAACCTGCTTACCCCGAAAGCAATCAACAAACCTATACCAACAGCTATCAGTAAAAAAACTATAACCGATAATGCGGAAGATTTTTTTTCTTTATCCATTATTAACCGTTCCCTGACTGAAGTGTAATAATATTCGGACTGCGTCTTAAAAGCGCAGGCGAAAACCGCTCAACAGACTCAATAAAGACAGACGCTTCCCCCCCGCGGCCGCTGAATCTTAAGGAACTTCCGGCTGATCCGCCTCTAAAAGTTCCTTCGATACTTCCAGGCGGCGGTTGGGGAATTCGCAGCCTGAGCTGTATTCCAATCCGGCAAAAGCAATATCCTTTTCGTAATAAGCTTTAATATATTCTGTATGCGCCTTATTCAGCCGGCACAGACTCTCTCTGACCTCAAGGAAATCGGCCTTTTTCTCCAAAAACTTTTTCCTCACGGCCTGACGGTAGATCCAGGCCGCATCCAGGCGCTTACGAGCCGTCTCTTCCAGCTCAGAGGCTAAATTGAAGTTTATCCAGGCCTTCTGGGCGTCCAGACAGACAGAACAGACCACGCGGTCCCGGCAGGCCTCCAGGGTGCGGATCTGCGAATCCAGCTCTACCAGCTTCTTTTCACGCATTCCTCCGTCCCAGGCCTGCCAGTTGATGCGCAGATTCAGCATATACATGCTCATGGGATGGCTGTGATAACCCGGAGAAAAGATATAATCAGCCGACAGCTTCACCTCGGGATTGCGGGCGCATTTTTCCGATTCTTTCAGCTCTTCGGCCACCTTAAGGCTGCGATCGATGCTTAAAATTTCCGAACGGCGCTTTAAGGCCAGTTCCTGAAGGTCCTCAAAATCGAAAAGCGGATCGATCTGCACCGGCTCAGGTTTCATAAAGCGCAGCTCGGCGAAGCTTATGGTATTTCTGTCCTCCAGTATATTTAAAAAATCGGAATTGCAGAGCTTCTTTTCGGCTATGCGGCTCTGGCTCTGCGCCTGGGCCTCCTCGGCCAGAAGTTCAGCCTGGGAGAGCTGCAGTTTATCGCCGGAATAAACGCTTTTAGTGTCCTCCAAGCTCGCCAGGCAATACTCTCTGTGCTTTTCAGCCGCTTCGGCCAGCGCTTCGGCCCGCAGACAGGCAAAAAATCTCTTTTTAGCTTCATAAGCGATACTGCGCTTGACGGTAACCGCATCCCAGGCGGCCACTCCTATCTGCAGATAAGAAGCCGCGATTTGCTTTTCCAAAGAACCGAAGGTCGTAAGCAGAACCTCCAGGGAAGCGGTCAGCTGATCGCTCAGAGAATCTAAAACCACTACATTTTCCATAGCGTTCCGATTCTGCCAGGTAGTTATGTTGCCGACATTAAAATGCAGATTTTTAAGAGTCTTGTTCTGAGCATAGCGGGAGCGGGCCTGCACGACGTTTTCATCGGCGATGCGGACCTGTGAATTTTGGCGCAGGGCGGCGTCGACGCTGTTTTCCAGCGTATAGATTTCACTTATAGCGTCAAGATCGCCGACGCCGTCTTCGGCTTTGATTTCTACTTCGGAAGAATAGGACGCCCCTAAAGGCTCTGCCGCCTCTTCCGCCGCAGCCGCCTTGTCAGAACCCGCATTTTCGGCCGCCGCTTCGCCGCCCTGCAGCGGTAAAACCAAACCTGCCGCCATAATTCCGGCGCAGCTCCAAATAAGAATGTGTTTGTTCATAATCCCCTGTGCGATATAACCGAAAGCCTAAAAAAACGGAGCTCTGTAAAAAGCTCCGTCTGTCGGGAGTACGTCAGCCGGCCATGGTGCGGGCATACTGTCCGCATAAATGGCCCATGCATATCTGAGCTAAGGGCGTAAAGAGCAGACTGCCGACAAAAGGAATAAAGTTTCCGCACATTCCAAAGATAAAGAGATAGCCGAAAACCGCTAAACAGAGCAGCGCATATGTAGCAATATCGGCGCATATCAAATCCTTAAGACGGGGAAAGTTAAAAGCAAAGCCCCAGCCTTCATCCTCGGAAGCCATAATAAAGAGAGCCGGCGATATTGTCGACAATAAAAGGCTCAGCAAAAACATTACGCCTAAGGCAATCATTATTCCGGCAAGCACGCCTACGCCCAAGGCATCATCAGCGCTTCCCGAGCTTGATTTCACGGCCCAGGCCGTAAATAATGCTCCGGAAAAACAGCCGACTGCGAATATCGGTACGGTATAAATCAGCGTAGAGATGAAAAATCTCAGACCGTCCATCCATAAATCGCAAAAATTATCAAAACTGCCGAAGGCGTCGGGCAGTTCCTCGACTCCCTCCCGGACGCGCTTGACTATTCTGATCACATAACCGGTTACGGCCAGGCCGCCGATAACAGTCAGCGTATAAAGAGCCAGCCAGAGCAGATTGACGATCCAATTGCGATCCTTAAAAAAAGCGTCTATCGGTTTAAAATATTCCATATATCAAAACATCTCCGTTCCCGTAAATTTCAAAATAGGATTCTCGAATCCGGTTAATATCTGTCCGTGCCGTCTCCGATGCTTATTTCGCTGTTTTCCTCCGAATTGCCGGCAATTCCTATGCCCACCGGCGTAAAGCTGTTAACAGGCGAAGCGTTGACGCCGCCGTTCAAAGCGCCGGTTTCGCCGCCGTACAGATTTCCGGAATAATTGGAAGCAGCCGGAACAGCGCCGTTAATTTTGCTGCCGCTGTCGTAATCGAAGCCGGCGTCGGTCCTGACAAAGCTGTCTCCCAAGCCGTTTTCGTAAACATGGAAGCCAACAGCGCAGGCAAAGGCGATCTGCAGATAGCCGGATAAAATAAGGCCGTAGTAAAGCATTATCAAGCTGACGATCACAGTAAAGAGCCCAACACAAAGGCAGATAACACCAGAGATTTTAGTGCAGACGGCGATAGCCAAACCCAACAGGCACAATATCGCAAAAGCGATAAAAACAGCCAAAGCCAGAATAGCATTGTAGCCGACGTTAATAAGCGCCAGCATTAAAACCGTCTTTATATTCTTCCTGAACAGATCCCATACGGCTGCGTAATCATACCGGCTATCCGTCTCCTGCTTGGTAATTTCCCGCAGGTAGACTAAAGGCATCCATATAAATCCTATAACGGAAATTATCAGATTGATAAACTTGTAAAGAAGCTGGATGGAAATATTATCATCCGGATTGACTCCCATAAACAATAAGAACAGCGGCGCCAAACCGATTAAAAAAACCGGCGCATACATCAGCCAGTACCAGAAGCCCTTAACCCAGATATCGGAAAACCTTTCCGTAAGAGACGATTGGTCCAAATTCAAACGTTCAGGTCCCAAACGGGCGGCATCTCTGGCCAGGCCGCTGAGATAGCCGATGGGAGCGCAGATTGTCAGGATGGAAATAACGACGCGGTCGCTGTACTTTTTAATTTTATCGGAATTTTGACGCGGCCATTTAATATCGCGGGAAAACTGCATAAACTCTGCCTCGCTAACAATATATAATCTTAATGGCATTTTATCATAAGTTTGCCGATAAAGGACAGCCGCAGCTCAATTTCAGCCTATAAAAGCCGAAATAATCTGCGTCGCGGGTCCGCTCGCTTCCGGATCCGCCGCTTCGGATAGCCGCGCCGCCGTTCCGAGCGCCGGGCGGCTTATACTTCCAAGGTTCAGGACGGCGGCAGTCAAGCGCCCCCCGGAGGCGCGGCAAAGCCGAGTGCGGCTTTTTAAAACGGCCGCCTAAAAAAAACTGTAAACTTTTTTGACAGTCCTGGACATTGGAGAAGCAATATGCTAAAATATTCGGGCTGTTATCGTGCATATATATTATGATGAACAGCTTTTTTTAGTTTTTCTCGTTCGTCCGGCTCCCCGGAACCGTGCGCACAGAAGAGCACGGACATACAGGAGGAACAAAAGTAATGTCTAAAGTTTGCGAGTTATGCGGCAAAGGCCCTACCACCGGCAACTTAGTGAGCCACTCCAATCGCCACACCCGCCGCCGCTGGCTTCCTAATCTGATGAAAGTCAGCTTCATGGTAAAAGGCGCCCCCAAATCCGTGAAGGTCTGCACCCGCTGCATGCGTTCTTTAAAACGTTCTATGAGCGCCGAATAAGCTACAGATTTTCTATGGCGATATGGCTGCCGATATGCCAGATCATACCAAAGCTTCAGGGCGAGCTATTGCCGAAACAGGCATAGTCATCGCCCTTTCATTATTGCTGGCCCTTTTTTGCTTTTCGCCCCTTCCCTTTGGCGGCCAGATCTCTCTGGAAATGCTGCCGCTTCTGCTTCTGGCCCGAAAACGCGGCTTCAAAGCAGGTTTTTACGCAGGCGTCCTGTTCGGATTTCTGCATATTATGCAGGAACCTGTAGTTTTCAATCTGCTCCAGATGCTGCTCGACTATCCTCTGGCTTACGGAATTTTAGCGCTGAGCGGGCTGCAGGCGTTTAAGAGCCTTCCGCATCTTGGCATTGCGGCCGGCATACTGGGCAGACTCTTTATGCACACTCTGTCAGGCGTAATTTTTGCCGACGTTTTTCTGAACGCGCAGCCGCAGAGCGGCTCCGTCTGGCTAGTCTCTCTCAGCTATAACGCTTCCTTTTTAGCTCTGCCCTCAGTCATAGCTCTGATTCTGGTTCCTATTGCTGCCGACAGCTTGAAGCAGCGTTTCCGCAAATAATTTTTGCCTGAGCATAATTTTGACCCGCCAAAACTTTTTTCGCAATTATTGTCAGTAAAAACGGCCGAGAAACAAAAAGCTCAGACGCTCCTGCTTCGCTGAGAATAAAAATGCGGGGAAAGATACTCCCCTGCAAGACAAGGAGATATTTCCGTGTCCTTTTCCGGTTCAAACAGCGCCAAATATTCACGAGCTCTTATTTTAGCCGGCGGCCGGAAGCCGGGGAATTTTTTTATTAAATCCGCCTACCGTCCCGGCGATCTGGTAATAGCCGCTGACAGCGGCGCCGAGTCGGCCCTGAACGCCCAAATTCCCATTCACGTTCTTTTAGGCGACTTCGATTCTATAAGTTCGGAAGCGCTGAATAAAGCGGCCTCTCAATGCCGGGAGAGTATTGCCTTCAGCCGGGACAAGGACTTCAGCGACCTGGAAGCGTCCTTAGACGTCTGCCGGAAGCGGGGAATCGCTCAGGCGCTCATTTTGGGCGGACTGGGAGGGCGCTGGGATCATAGCCTGTTCAATATTATAGCCATTTTGCAAAAAGCCGAGGAAATGGGCATAGACGCCTGTCTGAGAGAAGAAAGCTGCGAAATAATGCAGCTGAAAAATAAAAGCCGCCTCATCTGCGGCCGCAGCGGCAGCCTGCTCTCTCTAATCGCCCTGGACGAACAGATAACAGCCGACATTAAAGGTGTGAAATGGCCTCTGCAGGATGAGATAATCTGCCGAAGCTCCACCAGAACTCTGTCCAACTTAATTACCGAAGAGGAAGCTTCGGTAAGAGTTTCCCAGGGACGGGCCGTCTTAATTATTACCGGCTAATAGCGGTAATAATCGCTGTTTTCGTCCTCATAGAAATATTCTTCGTCCAATACTCCGGCCAGGACCTTTTTAAGATGCTTGAGTTTGAAGGGCTTGATAATGCAGCCGCTGGCGCCCAGTTCACGGGCCTCCAGGAGATAATTTTCCAGTCCGAAATCCGTTACCATAACCACATTGGCATTCTTATCGACATTCAGTATCTGCTTGAGAGTTTCTATGCCGTCCTGATCCGGCATGAGAACGTCGAGCATGACCAAATCGGGTTTAATTCTTGAATACAGAGTAACCGCAGAAATACCGTTGTCGGTATCGACGACTTCGCAGCCCGCCTTTTCCAAAAGCTCGCGCAGATTTTCGCGCAGATAGCGGGAATCGTTGACAACTAAAACAGTATAAGCCATTTAAGCCTCCGCCTTCGCTTCGGGAGAATCGACAATAACCGTAACCGGACCGTCATTGAGAAGCTGCACTTTCATGTGAGCCTGGAACTGACCTTCCTGAGTATTTATACCGCAGGAACGCACGCATTTCACAAAATAATCGTAAAGAGCTTTGGCTTTATCCGGGTCGGCGGATTCTCCGTAGCTGGGGCGGCGGCCGCGCCTGCAGTCGGCATATAAAGTAAACTGAGAAACAATCAGTATTTCTCCCCCGATATCCTGAACGCTCAGATTCATCTTGTCTTCGTCATCCTTAAACAGACGCAGACCGACAATTTTTTGAGCCAGCCATTCCGCCGCAGGCTCCGCATCCGACTTATGAACCGCCGCCAGAACTAAAAGACCGGGGCCTATACTGCCTATGATTTTTCCGTCAACCTCAACGCTGGCAGAAGCTACTCTTTGAATTACTGCACGCATAATTTATATTTTTTGCAAAAACCCTTCATACACCTGCTTAGCAGAAAAGCGCGCTCGAGGGCATATCAGAAAAAAAAAGCATACAAAATCACGAATTTTTGCTTAGAAATTGCAGGGGGAAACAAACAAAAGATAAAATCACGCGCCGTACTCGTTTTACCCCGCCTTTCGGCAAGGAGAAAAGATTATGAACGACGACGAACGCACTGCAAACAATCAGCTGCAGTACGACTATACAGCAGAACTGCGCAAGCTTTCCAGAGACCTGACCAGAATTTACAATCAGAACATGCCCAAAATTACCATCGAGAAATACACGGGCAATGCTAAGCATGAATTGATTATGAAAATAAGGGCTACACAGATTGCCGTACTGGAAGCCCTCAACGATCTCAGCTGGTGCGAAGAAGCTAAAAAGGGACGCAAGCCCGAAGGAGTTTCTCAGATTGAGCTGGCCAATCATTTAAATGTCGATACCGCCACCATGTGCCGCAATATGAAGGTATTGATTGAAGAAAACCGTTGGGCTCAGGAAATAAACTACACCGGCCGCCTTAAGCTGCTATCGATAAACGATACCGGCCGTCAGGTTCTGCAAAAAGCTCAAAAAGCTATGGCAGACATGGTCAGCAATATTACTCCTGAAATGCAGCGCGATTACGAAGAAAAATTAGAAGCTCTGAAAGAATCGCTGAATAAAATAAAACAAGCCCTGAAGCTGAGCAAATAATACGCATCTGACGCTTCAGCCGAACTGCCGTCCCGCCGATATCGGGGAACGGCAGTTTTATTATTTGGATTTTACACGCCGGGCGAAAATTACGGAGCGAACTCCCCGCAGAGCCTTTAAAGCTGTCTCCATTTCTTCGCTGCCGGTTACCTCTATGGTTATTTTTACCTGCGCCCTGTTTCCGCTGCTGAAGCCCTGACAGGACTTAACTTTAATCCTCAAATCTCCCAGACAGGAGAGAAGATCGGCCATCAGTCCGCTTCTGTCCCAGGCTTCGACAGCAGCCTGTACGGTATAGCGGCCTTCGGAAGACTCCTGCTTATTCCAGCTGCAGTTGACTATCCGTCCGGGATTTTTGGCCTTCAGATTCAGAAGATTGCTGCAGTCGGAGCGGTGTACAGAAACGCCGCTGCCTATGGTTATATAGCCGATAATGCTGTCGCCGGGAACGGGAGTGCAGCAATGAGCCAGCTTTGTCAGAATGGTATCCATGCCTTCAACGGCAATTTCCCGGCCGGGCTTGGATTTCCTGACGGCAGGCGCAGCCGGTTCCGGCTCCGAGCTGGGGAAGAGCTCCGAGACTCTGGGAGCGGCCTGAGGCTTGGCTGCCAGTCCCTGCAGCCTGCCCGCGATCTGCACCGCCGAATATTCGCCGTAGCCGATGCCGGCCAGCATATCGTCAACGGTAACAAAACTCAGCTGATTGGCCGCTTTAAGCATCGCCTCTTCGTTATTGAAAAGCTCTTCGGCATGGAGCCTTTTCAGCTCCGCCTTCAAGGCCTCGCGGCCTCGCTGCAGATTTTCCTCGCGGCATTCCTTTTTAAACCAGGCTCTGATCTTGCTCAGGGCCTGATGGCTGGCGCACACGCGCAGCCAATCGCGGGAGGGTTTGCCGTTTTTAGAGGTCTGTATGCTCACTACGTCGGCGTTGACCAGCTTATAAGTAAGAGGAACCATGCGCCCGTTTACGGTAGCGCCTACGCATTTGGAACCGACGTCGGTGTGAATCCGGTAAGCAAAGTCGATGGGCGTCGAGCCGGCCGGCAGGTCTATGACGTCTCCCTGAGGCGTAAAGACAAACACCTCGCGCTTCATCAGCTCCACCTTAACATGCTCGCTGACATCGGAATCGCCGCTGTCGCCCTGAGCGTCGAAGAGACCGCGAATCCAGGGGTAAAGCTGAGCGAAAATGCTCTTGTTCTTTTGTCCGGCCGCGGATTTGCCTTCCTTGTAGGCCCAGTGGGCGGCCACGCCTATTTCGTTGACCTTGTGCATATCGAAGGTGCGGATCTGAATTTCCAGAGGCACATCGTCGGGGCCGAACACCGTAGTATGCAGGCAGCGGTAATTGTTGCTCTTGGGACGGGCTATATAGTCCTTGATGCGCCCGTTCATGGGCGACCACAGCGAATGAATGACTCCGAAAATCATATAGCAGTCTTCCACCGTGGGCACAATAATGCGCAGAGCCGCCAGATCATAGACCTCGGAAAGCCGCTTGCCGGTGCGCGCCATCTTGCGGTATATGCTGTAAAGGTTCTTAAAGCGGTACTCCACCTTATTATTGATATGCATCGAGTCCAGGCGGCCGCGCACCGCCGTAACGACCTTCTCCAGAACCTTAACAAACATGGGCCGAACCTGATCCAAATCGCGGTTCAGACGCGCAAATTCTTCCGGATAGGCATACCGAAAGGCCAAATTTTCAATTTCCGCCTTAAATTCCCAAATGCCTAAACGCGAAGCGATGGGAGCAAAAATGTCCAGACTTTCCAGAGCGATCGTCTTCTGCACCGAAGGCTCGCAGTATTCCAGAGTTCTCAGATTGTGCAGCCTGTCGGCAAATTTGACCAGGATGACCCGGAGATCGCGAACCATGGCCAGAAAGATGCGCCGCAGATTTTCTGTAGAGGCGGCGCGGCCGATATGCACATTTTCGCTGAAACGGCGGACTTCATGTTCCTGCCGGGAAAAAAGGCCGGTGAGCCGGGTGACGTCGTCCACCAGAGAAGACAGCTCTTTTCCGAAGGTCATCCGGATAAACTCGGAAGTTACCGGAGTCTTTTCTTCAAGAACGTCGTGCAGAAAGCCGGTTGCCAGCGTATAAGCGTCGAGCTTATAGGCTGTCAGAATTTTGACGACCTCAAATACATGGCTTATATAAGGCTCGCCGGACAGACGCAGACTACCCCGATGCGCCTGAATGGCGCAGTCCATAGCCCTTTTTACCAAATTCAAACCTTCAGCGTCCAGATAATCGACGCTTTTCAAAATTTCCCCGCGCGCTCTCTGTTCATAATCGGTCAGAGCGAAATCTTCCTTAATAGCAAAAGAAGCGGCAGCGGCTTTTTTTTCTTCTGCAGCAGCTTTATCCATAATACTTTACTTACAAAAAAATCTTAACGGCCGGCGAGCCGAAAGAGGCGGCCCGGCCGAATGCCGCGCCGCTTGAAAAACCTGCGGATTCCATGCAGACCCGGTTCGGTTCCGAGCGGCCCATCCCGCGCGGCAAGGACGCAAGCGGATTCAAGACGGCGCGCATAAACGCCCCGGACCAGCGAAGCGGGCCCGGGGCGGGCAAGGCCGCTCAAAGCGGCCGTTCACGTTAATCCGGTCAAAGGCTACACGCGTTCGACCGTCACTACGCCGTCAACGGTTTTAAGATGCTCCATGAGGCCGTCGAGCGTATCCAAAGATTCTGCTCCCACCTCTATCTTTATAGCCGTTACGTTGCGCACATAGTCGTTCTCAAAGCGGTAATTGTATATCAATATGTTGCGGTTGTCAAAGGTAGCGATAATATCGTGCGAAAGCCCGTAGCGCACCAGCGCCTTGATCGACAGACAGGCTTTAAGCATGAACAGTTTGGGATCCACCCCGGCGATCCACTCTGAAGCATAAATATCCCCTCCCGTCTCCTCGGCCTCCTGCAGACGCTTGCAGCCGCGGCGGTGGATAAAATAGCCCTTGTCCTTGCCGCCTTTTACAGCCTTAATCATATCGCCGAAAACCGGATTGCAGCTGCGGCAGACAAAAACATGAGCGTCAGGGATATTGTCGATGCGCACAGAAAGCGAAACCTCGTCCAGACGCGTGGGCGCCGCATTGAGCATGGCAAACTTCTGCGGATTGCTCTCTCTGTACTTCTTCAGAACCTTGCCGAAATTGGCGGCAGAAACCTTATAGCTGCCCACTGCCCGGTAGAGTTCTTCAACGCTCTTGCAGCCCAGAGAACGGGACAGGGTCAGCATGATTTCTGAGTTGTTCTGAGTTCCGGCCGCCCCCTGACGGATGAGCTCGGCGCAGACCAGCTTAAAGCCTATCGACTGATTGGGCTCCGGAGATTCATGCTTCAGAAACCAGCGGCTGATGCGGTTTTTGGCGTAGCGGGTGCGGCACTTGGCATACCAGCTGCGGGAAGGGCGGCAGTCGTCGTCGGTGATTAACTGAACGATATCGTCCCGTCCCAGCTCATAGTCGGTAAGAGAGACCTCTCTGTCATTGACGATAGCGCCGCAGCATTTCAGGCCCAGCTCACTGTGAATCTTAAAGGCAAAATCCAGAGGCTTGGAACCAACGGGAAGCTCTATCCGCCTGCCTTCGGGCGTATAGCAGACGATATCGGCGGCGAGCTCCTCCTGACACAGAACGTCAATAAAGTCCTGATCGCCCTCCGATTCCTCCTTAACATGGTTCAGGGAGGCCAGCCAGGGCATAAAGGGTCGGAAGGAGCTGTTGAAATTGTCCGGGATATCCGAATCCAGGTATCTCCCGCTGACAAAGACGTTCAGCAGTCCGTAGAGGTTTTCCGCCTCCTCCTCCCGAGTGCAGATCTGCACCTCCAGAGGCTGCTTATTGACGCCGTTGATGGTGGTATGCAGAGCCTGATAGTTATTGCCCTTGGGATTGGCGATATAATCGCGGAAGCGTCCCTGCAGAAATCCGAAGCGCTGATGGATTACCCTGAGAGCCTGATAGCAGACGTCTTTATCGCGCACCACCACCATAATAGGATCCAAGTCAAAGATTTGATCTAAGGTTTTATGCTGGCTGCGCATCTTATTCAGAACCGAATAGCGGTGCTTGGCCTGCAGCGAAATCTCCGCCTCGATGTTTTCTCTGGCCAGAGCCTCCTCAAGAATATCCATGGTGGCGTTCAGACTGTCGGCTCTCCTGCTGCGGATTTCATCCAGCTCTATGCCCAGACGCTCATAGTTTTTGCCGTCGATATACTTAAAGCATAAATCCTCCAGCTCGGTCTTGAAGGACCATATTCCCAGACGCGTAGCCAAAGGCGCGAAAAAGCTCAAAGTTTCCTGGGAAATGCGGATGCGCTTGTCCAGGCGCATATCTCCCAAAGTCCTCATATTGTGGATTCTATCGGCCAGCTTCACGATAATCACCCGTAAATCGCGGGTCATTTCGTTGACAAGCTTGGTCAGGCTGGCCGCCTTATCGTCAATCTTAGCCTGCCGGGCCCGCTCTTTAAGCTCCTCCGCCGATATCGGCTTGACAACGTCCACGGCCGAGCCAGCAAAGAGCCCCAGCGAGGCGTACATGGCGGCGGACAGATCTGAGGAGACCTCCGATAAAACAGCCTGAGCTTCGGCTTCATGACGGTTTCTGGCCGTAGCTTTGCCTATCTTGGTAAGACCGTCCACCAAATTGCGGATATCGGTACCGAAGCCGCGCTCTATGTCGTCCAGGCTGACCAGATCCTCGTTATCCTCATGCACGTCGTGAAGAAGCGCGGCGCTCATACTGGAAACATCCAGCCTGTAGGGCGCCAGAATCGCAGCCACCTCAACAGGATGGGAAATATAAGGCAAGCCGTTGTTGCGGGGCTTCTGGTTCTGATGCCAATAGTTGGCATAGGGATATACTTTATTTATAATAAAATTTCTCTGGTCCTCCGGCAGATGAACCGTACATCTGGCGACCATCTCTTCGAATTCCGGATACTCCGGACCCTTTTCTTCAAATAAGAAATCAGGATCCGCACCCTTGGGAATATATGTCATCTCAGATTTCCCTCCATAACTTCCGGCGCGCTGAAATAATACTTAATCACTCAAAACAACCGAGAGAAGAATACAAAGGCCTGCGAATTATTTCCTCTCCGCAGGCCGTTTTTTTTACAGGAGGCCAACTAGGTCCGCCTCCTCCGGACTTTATGCGGGCTGAACCGTTCCGTCGGCGTCGGCAGCCATAAAATGACGAGGCCGGCATGCGGAGACGCGAGACGCCGAGCCGGCGTCTCCGGCCCGCATATAATTGATAAGCGTCCTCAGCCGGGCCGCGGCCGGCGGCGGAACCTTTCACGAATAAGACGGCTCAAAGAGGGTTAATTTCGGATACCAGAGTTTCAGCTCTGGCTGCGATCAGCTCTCTGAGCTTCTCGCCCAACAGGGAGCCGCTCAGGTCCCGGGCGCCCAGCCGCACCAGCAAGCTGTTCGTATCCTGACAGCCGCACAAGCGCGCCAGTTCTCTCTTAAAAACTTCGTCCTGCAGCCGATCGCTGACTCTTTCGCTTTCAAATACAGTCTCCATAATTAAGCTGCCGTACTTGATGTTGGCTTCAGAGCTGTAATTCTGAAGAAACCATTTGCTCAGAACCCGTTTTACCTTCTTTGTAAAGCACGTGTCATACCAAATCCGGTCCGGCCTGGCATCATCTGAGGTAAGGATCTCTACAAAATCGTTGTCCTTCAGCTTATAATCCAGGATCGATACGGACATGTTATTGACCAGACAGCCGCTGCATCTGGTAACCAAAGCGCTGTGGACCATATAGGCAAAGTCCAGAGGCGTAGAACCTATCGGCAGAGCTATCGCATCGCCCTTAGGAGTGAAGCAGGTGATTTTTTCGTTTAAATTCTCTTTCATTACCAAATCCAGGAAGTCTCTGTCGCTGTCGGCGCTCTCACGCAGGCTGTGCAGGGAATTGAGCCAGGGAGCGCAGTCCTCGCGAATCTTTCCCCGAACCGTCTGCTGGTCGGCGCAGCGCCAGCGTTTGTCTTTAAAGACGGAAAAGACTCCGATTTTGTTGCGTTCATAATCCTCGCGGCTGCAGATCTGGACGTCCACATAACGGGAAGCGGGAATCTTCTTTCTGCCGATGAGCTGATACTCTGTTTCCGGGAAATCAGCGTCTTCAAAGCTCATGTGTATAGCTTTATAGCCGTTGAGCTTGGGCTGCCTGATATAATCCCGGCAGTCCGCGTAGCGGAAGAGCTTCTTCAGACACTCCATCGCCGGATGGCAAAGGTCGGGATCATCTGTTAAAATCCTGATAAAATTGAGGCCGTGAAATTTGCTGTGAACCAAATTCCCGCTCTTCATGCGATAAAGAACCGAATAATCGGAATTGGCGGCGACAGAAACTTCAGCGGCAATATAATCCTTCTCCAGAGCTTCGGCAATCTTATCCCTGAGGTTAGTCCAATAGGGACGGAGATGCTCCCGGACCCGGACCGCCTCTTCCTGAAAGCGCTTATAGACCTCCGGATAACAGTACCTGAAGCAAAGGTTTTCCAGTTCGGTCTTCATTTCCCAGATGCCGAAGCGCCAGGCTATGGGAATATATACCTTAAGGGTATCGCGGGAAATCCGCTTTTGCTTATCCTTGCGCATATTTGCCATCGTGCGCATATTGTGGAGCCTGTCCGCGATTTTTATGAGCATAACCGTGGGTTCTTCAGCCATGCCCAGCAGCAGCTTGGCCAGAGAAGCCATCTGGTCCTTAATTTTGGCCCACTTGGCGCTGAGCCTTATTTCGGTCTGAATATCCCGGCGGCGCTTGGCAGTCAAAGAATTCAAGGCTTCATTAAAATTCGGGTTTTCAGCCAGAAAAGCGCGGTGTCTTGAACTGGCCTTGCCGATCTTGGTCAAGCCGTCGATGGCCGAACGCATATAAGGACCGAAGAAGTCGCCTATAACCTCGAGGCTAAGCCTGCCTTCGCTGTCCTCATAAGTATCATGGAGCAGCGCCGCCGCCAGCACCCACACCGGAACATTATACTTGCTCAGTATCTCTGCAACCGCGACGGGATGCTCTATATAAGGCTCGCCGGACTGCCTTGTCTGGCCCTCGTGCCATTTATTGGCAAAGGGGTAGGCCTTTTCGCAGAGAAAACGGCGTTCAATAGGAGGGAGATACCGTGACAGCCAGCGCACACGAGCCTCAAGATCAGGAAATTTTGAAACATTGCAGTAATATTCATAGGGCAGCGGACTGCCGTAACGAAATCCATCCAGCATTCGAGAGTTTTTCACCTCCTCGCCTGAGCATTGAGCATACACAATAGCCGTAATTAAATATACAACGGTAATAAAATTTCCACCGCATATATTTTATCATAGTAATTTATGAATTTCTCGCTAATATGTAAACTATTTGTTTCAGTCTGTCTGCTATACAATATAATCTGCAGTTTGACCGCCAAATATGCGGCAGAACTTATCCTGTAATCTTGGTTTTTCACGCAGCGGTACGGCTGGGCTTCGCTCAGACTTTTTTCTTCAGCGCACAGTTTTGCGAACCGGCGCAGCTCGCTTCGATAATCTCCTCCGGCCGCTTCCGCTTTTCATGCTTTCGTTCCCGGCGGAGACGCTCAGTCTGCCTGGCGGCAGACAGAGCGGAGCTTCGGCCGCTCAGAGGGGATAAAAAAATTTTTTCAACCAATTAAAGCCGGAAGCGCACAGCCGGGCGGCGATATATGAGTTTCCTGCGGGATATCTCTGTATTTTAAGCGGATATTTTTGTATAATACAAGGTAAATCTGCAGCCGCCTTCAAAGGCGGAAGCGAGGGCGCAAAACTTCGGCGCCTTATTCTTCCGGAGGGAAAACATGTTGGGAAAATTTCATCTAAGTCTGGCGGCCTTTGTACTGGGCGCGTCTCTGTTATCTTCCGCGGCCTGGGCCGCTCAGACTCCTCAGGAGCAGTTCGGCGCTCTGCGCGATAAATATGTTTCGGCGGTGCAGCCCCTGCAGCGCGAGGCGAACGAAGCCTGGTGGGAATCGGCCACTACCGGCGCGGATTCAGCTTACGCCCGCCGCGAAAAGGCCGACAACGCCATGGCCAAGCTCCACCAAAACAAAGAAATATTTCAGCAGCTCAAACGGCTGAGAGACAGCAAAGCCATCTCCGATCCCATCGAGAAGCGCCAGCTCGACATCATGTATTTTGAGTTCCTTCCCTATCAGGCCGATCCGGAAACCACCAAGCAGATAATCTCCCTGGAAGCCGAAGTAGATAAAATCTTCAACACTCACCGCAGCAAAGTCGGTTCCAAAGAGCTTACGGAAAACGACGTCAGAGACGTACTGATAAAGACTAAAAGCGACAAGGAAGCCAAAGCCGCCTGGAGCGGCTATATGGCCGTAGGCGGCAAGGTGGCTGAGCCGCTCAGGAAGCTCGTCGTTCTGCGCAACAAAATGGCCCGTCAGCTGGGCTACCGCGATTACTTCGCCATGCAGATCGACTGTCAGGAGTTTGATGAAGCCGAGCTTTTCGCCATGTTCGACGAGCTGGACAAGCTCACCATCGCTCCCTTCAAAGAACTGAAGCAGACCATCGACGCCTTTGAGCGCAGGCGCTTCGGCCTCAAAGACAGCGATCCGGTGCGTCCCTGGCATCTGGGAGATCTCTTCTTCCAGGAAGCGCCCGAGCTGACCGACGCTGCCGAGCTCAATTTAAATGATATCTATAAAGGCAAAGATCCCGTCAAGCTGTCTCAGAAGTATTATCACAGCATGGGGCTCAATCCCGACGCCATCATCGCCCGCAGCGATTTATACGAAAAGCCCGGCAAGAGCCCTCATGCCTTCGCCACCTGCATCGACCGCAAGCAGGATATACGCGTGCTCTGCAACGTCAAACCCAACGGCGCCTGGATGGACACCGTCAATCACGAGCTCGGCCACGGTCTCTACGATCAGGGAATCGATCCCAATCTGCCCTATTTGCTCAGAACTCCCTCTCACATTCTGACCACCGAAGGCCTGGCCATGTTTACCGGCGAAATGACCCGCACCCCGGACTTCCTCAGCAAGGTATTGGGACTGCAGGGCAAGGATCTGGAGAAATACAGTCAGGCCTCCTGGCAGCTTCTGCGCGCAGAGCGTCTGATCTTCAGCCGCTGGGTTCAGACCATGCTCCATTTTGAAAAAGAGATGTACGCTAATCCCGAACAGGATTTGAACAAACTGTGGTGGGATCTCAAAGCCAAATATCAGCTTCAGGCCCCGCCCGAGGATTTAAGCGGGCAGGATTACGGCGCAAAAATGCACATAGTCGGCGCTCCCGTTTACTATCACAACTATATGCTGGGCGATCTCTTCGGCGCTCAGTTCTATACTTATTTAACTAAAAATGTTATGGGCGAAGACAGGCCTCTGAACACCTCGCTTTACGGCCATCCGGAGGCAGGAGAATATCTGAATCAAGAGATATTCTTCCGCGGCGGCCGTTACGGCTGGCAGGATCTGACCAAGCTCTGCACCGGCGAAAAGCTCAGTCCCAAGGCCTTTGCCGACCTCTTCCTCCATTAAAACCGGGTATTAACCTAAACAGCGTCAGGCTCACGCCGCTGTCAGCTCAGATACCGGCGTGGGCTCTGCCGCTTTAAATACACAAACCGCTGAACTGAAATCTTTTTAATTACAGGTTGTTATGAAATTATTTTCATCCAAAACAATATGTCTTTTAGGTTCGCTCTGCCTGTTTACTGCGGCCTGCACCGGTCCCCAGCCGCCGGCAGAACAGGAAAACGCCTTGCCCTCGGCTTCTCCGTCGTCGGCGCCGGCAGAAAACAGCGTCGGTTCGCTGCCGCAGACAGAAGCGCAGCCTCCCGCTCAGGCAGACGCGCAAGCTCCCTCTCCCGCCGAGAACCGTAACCCGGAAATGACGCGCAAGGGCCCTCCGGGCACTGAATTTGCCCCGCAGCAGGCAGGCGCTGAAAACGCGCAAAGCCCCGAGCCCCAGATGCAGCTGGCTCAAAAGGGGACCCCTCAGCAGCCCGCCGCCGGAATTCCCGAACAGCCCGCCGTGGGGATTCCCAGTCAGCCAGCGGCAGGAATTCCCAACCAGCCCGCGGCAGGAATTCCCAATCAGCCCGCCGCCGGGATTCCCAATCAGCCCGCCGCCGGGATTCCCAACCAGCCCGCGGCAGGAATTCCCAATCAGCCTACAGCCGGAGTTCCTAACCAACCCAGTATAGGAAAATCGAATCAGCCTAAGGTAGGCGTACCCAATCAGCCTACCGTAGCCGCTCCGGAACAGAAAAATTCAGTGGCAGCCCAGAAACCTTCTTCCCAGAAGACCGGACAAAAGGCCAAAAAGACCATTAAGGTAAAAAATCTGCCCGCAAAAAAATAAAGCCTCTGGACTTTTCCGCAATTACAGAAACAGATTATTAAACTGCAAAGGAAACGATTTTCACCGGTGAACGAAGAAAATAGCTGCAGCCCTCCTATTCTGACTCCGCCGAAGCTGAGCTTTGTCGAAAAAAATCTGCACTACTACCTGGACATAATCAATGACTGCCTGCCCAAAGAAGATCTGCAGACGGTTCTGTTTGACGATTCAAAAATTGACTGCGCGCTGATTTTCAGCCATAAATATATAGGCAGCCCCGACGAATTGGGCTATGAGCTGCTGAAGCTCTTTATTACCGAAGCGCATAGTCTGGAAAGAATTCCGCATTATGTAGTTTTCATCCATGAGGCGGCGGAACTGTGCGCAGATTCTTCCGAGCTGCTTCCCCAGCTGCAGAAGCTGAAAGACCGCGGCTGCAGCATCAGGGTCTGCGAGCATTCGGCCCGGCATTTTGAGCTGCAGGACAAAATTCATATCGCCGCCCTGGCCTCTGCCGCCGAGATTCTCAACATCTGTCTGAATTCCAAGAAAGCAATAAGGTTTTAAAAAAATGGCGTTAACGTTGTCCCTAACCGTACCTACCTATAACGAAAAGGAAACTATTACCGTATTGGCCGAAAAAGTGTTTGCGGCGCTCAAAGGGACCGATATCGAAGCCGAGCTGGTCGTGGTAGACGACAATTCACCGGACGGAACCGCCGATACCGCCGAAGCTCTTTCTTCACAGTACAATATTAAAGTGGTGAGACGCTCGGGAAAACTGGGACTTTCTTCGGCGGTAATTGCCGGCTGGCAGGCCTCGGAAGGCAGCATTCTGGGCGTAATCGACGCCGATCTCTCTCACGATCCGGGCATCCTCCCCGACATGGTATATTCCATTACCAACGGAGGGGCGGACATCGCTCTGGGCAGCCGCTACGCTCCCGGCGGAGGCGTTGAAAACTGGCCCTGGTTCAGGCGCATAACCTCCTTTACCGCCATTATGATGGGACGTCCCATTTGCCCGGCCAAAGACGTCACCAGCGGCTATATGCTGATGAAAAAAGAAGTCATAGACGGAGTTCCGCTGGATCCCATAGGCTTCAAGATCAACCTGGAAGTAATGGTAAAGGGCAATTACACCAACCTGACCGAAGTGCCTTTCATATTCAGAGACCGCCTGGCCGGACAGAGCAAGTTCAACGGCGGAGAGATTAAAAATTATCTCGTCCACCTCTGGAAACTGACCTTATACAAGCTTAAAAACAACCGCAGGCATAACAATATTCCTTATACCAAATACCCGCGCTGATTGCCGCGCTCATATTATAAATTTCATTACAGACAAATCAAAATAAAGTCTTTGTACTTTAATTACTAATAATATGCTATAAACGAGGGAGACTATGCTTATGATAAAAAAAGCCGCTCCGAAGTTAGTTATGACCTTGTTTTTGGGGTTTCTGGCGCTTCTCGCCGTAACGGTTCCCGCCATATCCAAGGAAGACTACGAGAAATACGCAAAATATACGGAGCCGAACCTTTACGGAACCGTAATGACCAATAAAGCAACCAGCAGTTCAATCGAGCTGCCCTACGAAATTCTGGACTCCTGCGAAGTCACCGTCCAGGAGACCAAGCAGAAGGTCGTCACCGACAGCCACGGAGTATTTTCCTTTAAGCTCAAGCCCGGCCAGTATACGCTCATCGTCCAGAAAGCCGGATACGGCATGGTTACCAAAACCGTCAACGTTCCCAAACCGCCGGAGCGCAGCATGGTGACGGTAATTCTGAACCCCGGCATGACCCCGGCCAACACCACCTCTCCCAACGGAGTATCCGGCATCCGCACCCCCATGAATCCCGGCACCGCCTACATCTGCCTGGCCGCCAAGGCCGGACAGGGAGCTCCCGCCAACAGCAGCAGCGCCTATAACGCTCCGGTGACGACTACCCAGACCTACACGCAGATGCTTCTGCTGGGTCAGGGCAACCCCTTCGGCATCGCCAACACCAACGCTTCCACGGCCCTGCCCGCCAACCTCGGCACGACCGGCGGCGGCGCGGTTGACATGATGAACCAGTCCTTAAACACCGGCTCAAATTTCAGCGTCAACCCCACCTCTCTGATGATCCTCAACGGCGACACTCCCGGTTCTCCCCAGTATAAGGCCATCAATTCCAGTCCTTTCTGGGCCACCTTCAACGCTTCCGGAACCCGCCTCTACGTCAGCACTTCCGACAAGCTCATCCAGATTTACGATACGGCCAACGACAACGCGCTGCTGACCTCCATCCCCACCGGAGGCATCGCCACCGACCTTTCTTTAGCCAAAAACGGCAACTACATCATCGCTCCCGTCATGAGCGCCTCACCCTGCATCATGCTCATCGACCCGGTCAGCAACTCTCCCCAGCGCTCTATCACCCTTCCCCGGATGCGCACCAACGAGGCCGGCCAGCCCCGAGCCGCTACCATTAACCGTGAGGGCACTAAGCTGTATGTAGTCATGGGCACGGTCAGCTCCGGCGAAATCCTCTGCATCGATATGTACACCGGCATTCCCGAAAAGGCCATTCCCGTTGGCGCCAATCCCTGCGGCATGGCTCTCTCTCCCGACGGACGCTTCTTATACGTAGCCAATTCCAGCTCCGGCGACGTCTCTATCATCGACGCCTGGACCTTCCAGGAGATGGGCCGCGTGCGCGTAGGCGTCAGCCCCCAGCGCATAGCCATTACTCCCGACGGAAACAAGGTATTCATTACCAACAAGGGCTCTGACAACGTGACCGTTCTCAACGGACAGAACCAAGCTCCCATGGCCACCGTGCCGGTCGGCAAAAACCCCGTCGGCATCGCCTGCACTTCAGACGGCAAGAAAGTCTTTGTGGCCTGCACCGGCAGCAGCACCGTCACCATTCTGGACGGCCAAAGCGGCGGCGTTCTGAACACCACCTCGCCTATTCCTCAGTCAACTCCCTGGGGCGTAGCCGTCTGTCCCTAAGCGTTTGCGCATAGCATCATAAAAAAAGCCGCCTCGTCTGAGACGGCTTTTTTATTTATAAATAAGTTTTTCTCAAATATTCAGTTCCTCTCCAAAAGCAGCCTTGTAGCGGGCTTTAAACTGCTCGGGAGTAAAGTGGAAATTCTGCGTGCCGTAATGCTCCACGGCATAAGCGCCGCAGACGCTGCCGATTTTGGCCGCGTTTACCACATCCAGGCCGTGAATTAAACCGTAAAGCAGACCGCCCCGGAAAGCGTCTCCCGCGCCCGTGGGATCGGCAGCTTCAGCGACTTCAACGCTGCTGATACCGACAGATCCGCCTTTTCTGCATACCGTGCTGCCGTGCTCTCCCTTTGTAACAATGACAAACTCAACCTTATTCAGCAGCTCTTCTTGAGTTAAACCAGTCTTTTTTAAGAATAAAGAGAATTCATAATCGTTGACGACCAAACCCATCGCCCCTTCAACATCTTTAAGCAGCTGGCTGCCGTCAAAAGCGATAACCTGAAAAGAAGGATCGTAAATAAAAGGTATTTTGGCCTCCCGAGCCTCCTGACAGTGCTGATTCATAGCCGCAGGATCATCAGGTGAAATAATGGCAATTCTGGTATTTTCATCGGCGCATTCGGCCAGATTCAGCTCTCGGGCTCTGGCCATGGCGCCCACGCAGACGAAGGTAAGCTGATTATTCAGATTATCGGCGCAAACCGTACAGGTCGCCGTCAGCTCTTCCTCATATACTCTTATATATTCGGTATCGACGCCTTTATTTTTGAGATAAAAATTATATTTTTCAAAATCTCCGCCTACCGCAGCTACGATACGGGGAGTTTCACCCAAAAGGGCCAAAGCGTTGGCGATATTGCCGGCGCAGCCGCCGCGCTCCTTGCGGGCTTTCTCCGTAAGAAAAGACAGATTTATCGAATCCAGTCTGTCGGGAAGGATATGATCCTGAAAACGACCCGCATAGCGCATAATAAAATCAAACGCTAACGATCCGGCCACCAAAACCCGCCCTGCGCCATTGGATTTATTTACACCTGTCATCATATTTACGGAACCTCACCCATAAAACAGCAAAACGCTGCCTGAAAAATTTATTCAGCAGAAAAGCCTTATTCTTCGCCTGCTCAAAAGTCCCTCAAAAGAAACCACAAATTTTATTATTTAATCCATATCGCCGAATTCGCCGCCGTCGAATTTGAAATCGTTATTTTCAAAGTCAGAATTGCGCGTCTCTGTCTTTTTTACGGTCACGGAGGGCTTCGCCGGCTGAGCGGGTTTAGATGGAGATGCGGGCTTAGCGCTGCTGCCCGGTATCACGGTGGCGTTGCCTCTTGCCGAAGCGCCGCTGCTCTTCGTTCCCGAAGCGGACTCAGACTTGGCGGGCGGAGCGCTCGCCGAAGGCCTGCTGCTTTTCATGGTATCAATCGAAGAAGAACCGGAACTGCCGGAACCGTAATCCCGGCCGGCAGGCTGAGAATACTGAGGCCTCTTAGGCGGAAGCAGAAGGTCGCTGTCGCCGGGCGAGGTTCTGGACATTACAAACATGACAAAACCGCAAATTGCGGCAATAATCAGAAACAAACAAGTCAGCAGGACAGCTCCGCCGTTCTTCAGCCAATTGAGAAAAGCCGCGCCGCGCCCTCCTTCGCGCTGAGATTCCTCCACCGCTTTGGCATAAGTTTCGGCAGGGGTCAGATGCTCGCGTCCCATTCCCATGTCCTGGGCTTCGCTCTGATTGCCGCCGAAGCTTTCCTGTGGATTATTGCGGAAGGGCATATTCCTGGGAATAACTCCGGTATATCCGTTATTAATGTCATAATTGCCGCCGGGATACTGGTTGTAGCTGGCAGACATAGAACCGTTAAAGCCGTTATTGCCATAGCCGTAGCCTCCGTAGCCGTTATTGGCAGGAGGATAAGGCTGCTCGCGGTATCGCTGTTCCTGATAGTAGCGATTGTTTCCGTAACCGCTGTTATTGTACTGATTTAAACCCGTTGAGCGTCCAAAAACAGGCGTCTGGTTTAAAACCGGACGCGAACCGTATCCGGGAGGCGCCTGATTCATGCCGGTACGCGAGCCGTAGCCGGGCGGCATTTGATTCATGCCGGTACGCGATCCGTAGCCGGGCGGCATTTGATTCATGCCGGTGCGCGAGCCGTAGCCGGGCGGCATTTGATTCATACCGGTGCGCGAACCGTAACCGGGCGGCATTTGATTCATGCCGGTGCGCGAACCGTAGCCGGGCGGCATTTGATTCATGCCGGTGCGCGAACCGAAACCGGGCGGATTCTGGTGCGTGCCGGTGCGCGAGCCGAAACCGGGAGGATTCTGGTTCATGCCGGTGCGCGAACCGAAGCCGGGAGGATTCTGGTGCGTGCCGGTGCGCGAGCCGAAACCTGGAGGATTTTGGTTCATGCCGGTGCGCGAACCAAAGCCGGGAGGATTCTGACGGGTCCCGGTTCTCGTTCCGCCTCGGGGCGGAGGATTGACGCCTGTGCGTCTGTTTACCGCCGTACGAGCCCTATGAATATCATTGCCGCTGACGCCCTGCTGAAACTGCAGTTCCAGCTTCTTGGCCCTCTCACGGGTCATGCCCATAACTTTGGAGCCGCGGACCATTCTGGTTCCGGCTTCCCTGTCGACAGGCGCTGAACTGCTCATTTTGTGAGTACCGGCAATTTCGTAATCTTCTCCGTCGCGAGGCAACATATCTGAACCGCCTTTCCTGACCCCATTTTCTTCTGCGCCGTCCGCCTCCTGTTCAGGCGTTTGCGGCGAGATTTCTTCTTTTCCGCAGGTTTCGTCCTTTAAATCTCCGGCAAAATCAGGATCCTTATTTTTGCCGTTTTCACCGATTTTACTCTCTTTGACAACTTTTGATTCTGAATTCCGTTCCGACCTACCCTCGGCTGAATGAATTCGGCTTCCGCCGGTTCTGCGATTTTTTTTATTTTTCTTAACCTTAGCCTTGGGTACTTTCTCTAACTGAGATGATAATCTTTCATTTTCACCGCCCGGCAGAACATTAGTTTTCAAGGAAAGATTAGCTTCTTTTGCAGCTTTCGGTTCTGAAGCTGCGGCAGCCTCGGACGGCAGCTTTTCAGGTTCTGCCGCCTTATCTGCCGAGGCTTTCTTCGGATCGCCGCCTTCGGACGCAGCCTCTTTCTGCTCCGCCTCCGCCTTTTCTGCCGAAGCTTTCTTCGGAACGCCGCCTTCGGACGCGGCTTCTTTCTGCTCCGCCTCCGCTTCTTCCGCCGCAGGCGGCATAGGAGCCTCCGCTTCGGAAGGCGCCTCCTTTTGCTCAGTCTCAGATCTTCCTGCCGCAGCCTCCTTCGGATCGTCCGCCTCGGCCGCCTTTTTCTGCTTTTCCGCTTCCGCGGACTTATCAGCTTCGGAAGCGAAGGTCCGTTTTTCGGCCGTCACGTCCTTGCTGCTGACCGGAATAATTACCGATTCAAAAGAGTCCGACATTGAGGAGAACTCTAAATTTTCATTCTGATCTTCCGAGGGAAGCGCAGCCTCCCTTAAAAGCTCCGCGCCGACCTCGCCTTCTGTTTCCAGAATGTCCTGCATAGCCTTATTCAGCTGCTCTACGCCCTTAGGATCGGCATTTTCCAGTCCCGGGGCCAAAAGAGTAAAGCCGAACAGTTTATTTCCGGTAAAGCGATCGCCGTTTTTACTGAAAAAGCTCTGTCTTTTCCGAACCCGCCCGGGTTCTTCCGTATCATCTCCCTTTTTGCGCGACAGATATTTGGAACGGGAACGTATTCCCGAAGCTACGCCGCCGTTTTTCTCCGGCCCGTCTTCTGAAGGAGGCTCCGCTCCGGAACGAACGGCAAGAACAGGCTGCAGCTTTTTGCGTTTTGGTAAATCGCCTTCCATTCCGACCTCCTTAAATTATAGCCAACCGTCTGAAACGCCGCTATAAAAATATGTAAACACCTAATCCTGAAGGCTGGCCTTTTCTGCCTCAGGATGCCTTTGCCTCAGGATCGCGCAGGCCCGTCTCTAATTTTTACACATTAAGAAAATAACATGCCGACATTCCTTAAATCTTTTCAGGTCCGCCGAGGGCGCGCCGAACCTGCCGGAGAACGTCGGGAGGAGAGACGAATTCCTCGGCTGGGGTCAGCGTTCCCGCACCGCCCGAACGGACATAACAGGCTTTGCTCAAGTCGGGCAAAAGCGCCGCAAACGAAACGCCCCACGCAGGACAAAGAGCGCATGATTCGGCGAGACGGCCGCAAAGATACGAAGCGCCGCCGTCCGTTATTTTTTTGCGAAGCGAGCGTCGGTTTCTGCCTGAATAAAAAGGATAAACCTGCAGTTTGTTAAATTTTTAAAGCTAAAATTTTGCAGACCGGAGGTCGAGAAATGCTGCTTATAGGCAACGGAAGACTGATTACCCGCGACGGAAGCAAGTTCTTTGAGAACGGCGCCGTCGTTACTGAAGGAAATTTAATTAAAGAAGTCGGCAATTACGAGGATTTGAAGGCCAAATATCCGGAAGCCGAATTTATCGACGCTCACGGCGGCGTCATAATGCCCGGCCTCATCAATACCCACAACCACATTTACAGCGCCTTTGCCCGCGGCATGGCTTTAAAGGGCTACAATCCCAAAAACTTCTCCGACATTCTCGAGGGCCTCTGGTGGCGGCTCGACCGCAAGCTCACCCTTGAAAACGACGAACTTTCCGCCTATGCGGTCTTTGCCGACTGCATCAAAAACGGCGTCACCACCTGCTTTGACCACCATGCCAGCTACTTCGAGATCCCCGGCAGTCTTGACAAAATCGCCGATCCCGCCAAAGAGATGGGCGTGCGCGCCTGCGTATGCTATGAGGTCTCCGACCGCGACGGTCAGAAGAAGATGGAAGAAGCCGTCCTGGAAAACGAGCGCATGATCGACAGAGCCGCCAAGGACGACAGCGACATGCTCCACGCCATGATGGGCCTCCACGCCGCCTTCACCCTGAGCAACGAGACTCTGGCCTTCTGCGCCGAGCATAAGGGAACCGAAGCCGGCTTCCACGTCCATGTGGCCGAAGGTCCCGCCGACGTAGCCGACTCGCTGAAGAAATACGGCAAGCGGATCGTCAACCGCCTCTACGAGCAGGGCATTTTAGGCCCCAAGACTCTGGCAGTCCACTGCGTCCACGTCAATCCGGCGGAAATGGATCTCCTCAAAGAGACCGATTCCATGGTCGTCCACAATCCCGAGTCCAACATGGGCAACGCCGTAGGCTGCGGTCCGGTTATCCAGCTCTTCAAGAAAGGCGTCATGCTGGGCCTGGGCACCGACGGCTACACCAACGACATGCTGGAAAGCTACAAAGTGGGCAACATCATCCACAAGCATCACCTCTGCGATCCCACCGTAGCCTGGGGCGAGATTCCCGCCATGCTCTTTGAGAACAACGCCAAGATCGCCAACCGCTTCTTCAGAAAGCCTCTGGGCGTCCTGAAAGAAGGCGCTTACGCCGATATCATCGTCACCGACTACGATCCTTTAACCCCCATGGACGGAAACAACTGCAACGGCCACATCCTCTTCGGCATGAACGGCCGCTGCGTCACCCACACCGTCTGCAACGGCAAAGTCCTGATGAAGGATCGCAAAATCCTGGTTATCGACGAAGCCGATCTGATGAAGCGCTGCCGTCAGAGCGCCGCCAAGCTCTGGGAATCCGTCAACGCTTAAGCGTCCGGCAGAGAAAGAATTAAGCCAACATAATTCCGCGGCGGAATCTCAGAAACAGTTTTCGGGATTCCGCTTTTCCGCAAAAATTCAGTTTTTCAAGGAGCATCTATGTCCGACAGAATGACCCCTATCGCCTTCGGCGCTTTAATGACCCGCATTTTAGGCGAATACAAGCAGACCGGCAAGGTCTTTTCGCTCGACCGCCGCTACCGTCCCGACGGCCAGACCCTGGAAATTTTCGGAGAGAAGCTGGAGACCCCCTTCGGCCCCGCCGCCGGCCCAAACACCCAGCTCAGCCAGAATATCATCGCCTCTTACTATGCAGGCTGCCGCTTCTTCGAACTCAAGACCGTCCAGACTCTGGACGGCGAAGACCTGCCCGTGGCCAAACCCTGCATCAACGCCGCCGACGAATGCTACAACGTCGAGTGGTCCACCGAGCTGCGCGTCGAGGACGCTTTCGCCGAGTACGTCAGAGCCTGGTGGGCGCTGAAGCTTTTAAGCGCCCAGTTCGGCTGGGGCGATCCCGACGGCTTCGTCTTCAATATGAGCGTCGGCTATGACTACAAAGGCATAACCTCTCCCAAAATCGACAACTTCATCGAAGGTCTCAAAGACGCTTCCGAGCATCCCGTCTGGAAGGAATGCAGGCAGTGGGCCCTGGATCATCTCGATCTGCTGCCCGGCTTAAACGAGGAATACGTTAAAAACGTCAATCCTCACATCTGCCGCTCCATCACCCTTTCGACCCTGCACGGCTGCCCGCCCCAGGAGATCGAAAAGATCGCCTCCTATCTGATCGATACCAAGAAATTAAATACGTTCGTAAAGTGCAATCCCACTCTGCTGGGCTACGATTTCGCCCGCCGCACTTTGGACGGCATGGGCTACGACTATATTCAGTTTGACGACAACCACTTCCGCACCGACCTGCAGTGGAAGGACGCCGTCCCCATGTTCACCCGCCTGCTAAAGCTGGCCAAGGAGAACAATGTCAGCTTCGGCCTCAAGCTCACCAACACGTTCCCGGTAGATATCGCCCATAACGAGCTGCCCGGCAATGAAATGTACATGAGCGGCCGCTCGCTCTATCCTCTGACCGTCGAGCTGGCCAAGCGCATTTCCGAGACCTTTGACGGCAATATGCGCATCTCTTATTCCGGCGGCGCCGATTTCTTCAATATCGCTCCCCTCTTCGAGGCGGGGATCTGGCCCATCACCTTCGCCACCACCGTTCTCAAGCCCGGCGGCTATCAGCGCTGCACTCAGATGGCTGAAAAACTGGCCAAGGTCGGCTATACGCCCTTTAAGTGCGTCAAGGTCGGAGCGGTAAAGGAGCTGGCCGTCAGCGCCCGCACCAACGTCCATCACCTCAAGGCTATCAAGCCTCTGCCCTCCCGCAAGATTGAGGCCAAGGTTCCCAAATTCGACTGCTTCATCGCGCCCTGCTCTCACGGCTGCCCCATTGAGCAGGACATCCCCGAGTACGTGCGCCTGGTCGGCCTGGGCAAGTATGCCGAGGCTCTGCGCGTCATCACCGCCCGCAACCCCCTGCCTTTCATTACCGGCACGATCTGCCCGCACACCTGTCAGAACAAGTGCACCCGCAACTTCTATGAGGATGCCGTGCATATCCGCCAGGCCAAGCTGACCGCCGCCAAGCAGGCTGTCGACGAGATCGCCGCCGAGATTAAAGAAAAAGCCGCCGGAAAGGCCGCCAAAGGCGAAAAGGTCGCCGTCGTCGGCGGAGGTCCCGCCGGTATGGCCGCCGCTTTCATGCTCTCCCGCCAGGGCTGCGCCGTAACCCTGTTTGAGAAGACCTCCCGTCTGGGCGGCATCGTCAGCTGGGTCATTCCCGAGTTCAGAATTCCCGAGTGCTTCATTAAGCGCGACATCGCTCTGCTGGAAGCGACCGGCTGCGAAATTAAGCTTAACGCCGAAGCTCCCGCTCTCAAGGATCTGAAGGCCCAGGGCTTCTCCAAGGTCGTTTACGCCGTCGGCGCTTACAAGCCTGGCACGCTCAGACTTGAAGAAGGCAAGGCTGTCAACGTAATCGACTTCCTCCGCGAAGCCAAGGCCGGAACCTTTAAGGCCGAGGGTGAAAGCGTCGTCATCGTCGGCGGCGGCAACACCGCCATGGACGCCGCCCGCGCCGCCAAGCGCCTGGAAGGCGTCAAAGAGGTCACCCTGGTTTACCGCCGCGACCGCCGCAACATGCCCGCCGACGAGGAAGAGCTGGTCATGGCTCTGGAAGACGGCGTCAAGTTCGCCGAGCTGCTCGCTCCCAAGTCCTTCAAGGACGGCAAACTCGTCTGCCGCCGCATGGTGCTGGGCGCTCCCGACGCCTCCGGCCGACGCGCTCCCGTCGAAACCGAAGAGACGGTCGTCATCCCCTGCCAGACCTTAATTGCCGCCGTTGGCGAAAAGGTCGACGGCAGCTTCTTTGAAGCTCAGGGTCTCAAGCTCAACGAAAAAGGCGCGGTCTGCCTCGACGAGCACCTCGAAGCCTGCGGCAATCCCGGCGTCTATGTCGTCGGCGACGCCAAGGCCGGACCCGCTACCGTGGTCAAGGGCATTGCCGACGCGCTCAAGGTTTCCGAGCACATCGCCGGTCCTTACAAGTACGAAATTCCCGCCGCAGCCTCAATCACCATTGAGGAAGTCAGCCACAAGCGCGGCGTCCTGGCTCCCTACAGCCAGGCCTATCTCGAGAAAGAGCGCTGCCTGAGCTGCAATACGGTCTGCGAGAACTGCGTCCAGGTCTGCCCCAACCGCGCCTATCAGGCCATCGAGGTCGAGGGCATTGCCAAGCCGGTAATTCTGCATATCGATCAGATGTGCAACTACTGCGGCAACTGCACGATGTTCTGCCCCTACAGCAGCGATCCTTACCGCGAGAAGTTCAGCCTCTTCGCCACCGAGACGGAGTTCAGAGGCAGCGAGCTGCCCGGCTTCTACCGCGTATCCCCCGGCAAATTCCTGATCCGCATGACCGAGAACGGCGAAATCGCCGCGGCCGTCATCGGCAAGGACGAAATCGACGTCAACATCGAAAAGCTGCTCAGGACCTTGGAAGCCAAATACGCCTGGCTCTTATAGTCTGCTCAGCTTAACGTCATAAAATAAAAGGAGGTCTCCCTGCTCAAGGGGACCTCCTTTGCATATCATTCGTTATGCCGGTTTTCCTTTGCGCCCGCTCGCGGCTCGCCGCAGCCGGAGCTCGGACGCTCGCTTTCGCGCAAAGGATAAACCTATATTTAACATGTATGCTTAAACCTTGTATTCTTTACCCTACTGACAAGAAACAGATGAGGCCTGCGCTATGCCCGAAGAAGTACGCCTTAAATGCGCCCACTGTCCCCGAGGCTGCCGGCTGAAGCCGGGACAGCGCGGTTTTTGCTTTGCCCGCCAAAATCTCGGCGGAAAAATTGTCGACAGCCTTTACGGCCATGCCGCCGGAATAGCCATCGATCCTGTCGAGAAAAAGCCTCTCTACCATTTCCTGCCCGGCTCTGAGGTGCTGTCCTTCGGAACTCTGGGCTGCAACATGGGCTGCCTCTTCTGCCAGAATTTTCATCTGAGCAAAAACCGCGATCTCTCTCAGGCCGGATACAGGCTGGCCCCCCGCCAGGCAGCCGAACTGGCCCTGCGCAAAGACTGCCAGGGAATAGCCTTTACCTACAACGAGCCCTTAATCTGGAGCGACTACGCTATAAACTGCGCCAAAGAAGCTCATAAGCTCGGCTTAAAAAGCGTCGCCGTCAGCGCCGGCTACGTCAATCCCGAAGGCCGACGGGAATTTTTCGCCCACATGGACGGGGCCAACATCGATCTCAAAGCTTTCAGTCCGGCCTTTTACAAAAAATACTGTCAGGCCGATATCAATGTCGTTTTGGAAACCTTAAAGTACATCAAAAAAGAGACCGCCTGCTGGCTGGAAATTACCACCCTGCTCATTCCCGGCCTCAACGACTCTCAGCAGGAAATCTCCGCGCTGGCCGAGTGGATCGCTTCCGAGCTGGGCGAGCAGGTCCCCCTCCACCTCAGCGCCTTCCATCCCGCCTACAAGCTGACCGATCTGCCGCATACTCCCCCGGACACGGTCATCAGCGCCGCCCGTACAGCCCGAAAAAGCGGCTTAAAATACGTCTATACCGGCAATATTTACGACCCGGACAACCGCAGCACCCACTGTGCGGACTGCGGCGCAGTTCTGATTGAGCGAGGCCGCTGGAAAGGCGTACTCAAAGGCCTTGACGCCGAAAAGCGCATCTGTAAAAAATGCGGCAGTCCTCTGCCCGGAGTATTTTAGTCCCCGGATATTTCAGACTGCCGCATTCTGCCATCATCCCGAATAATAAAAAAAAAGCCGGTATTATTCAAAAAATAAATAAGGCCGGCCGCTTTGTCAGTATCAATAAAGCTTATTCAGTATAATCAGCAACGGTTTCCATTAAGCCGGCCTTCCAGACGCCGCCCTCTTTGAAAAACTTAAAGACGCTTTCGTCGTCCAATGTCACAAGAGCAGAATCGCCGTCAACTTTTATGTCCTTTATGTTAGGAATCCCTTCGTCTGCCAGCGCCTTTTTCATTTCCAGCCAGGCCTCTTTAGACATCTCGCTGTTTTCATCGGCCATTTCCTGTCTCACAAAGGCTTCAATCTCCTTGGGATCAGCCCCGGACTCGCCGGCTTCACTCTGAGCATCCTTCATAATTTCCTGGATCAGGATTTCCTGACTTTGCTTGGTAATCATACTCCATACCGACTGGCCATTTACCAGTTTGGCAAAAAAGGTCTTGGCTACTGTACCGAGATCGTCGGCCCGGGAAGGGGCGGAAAAGCCCAGCACAAACAGAAAAGCCAGAGCCAGAATCAAAGCGGTACTGCGTTTTGCGTTAAACAATTTTACAACCTCCGAAAAACTAAACTGGTTATTTGTACATCCAGCGGTCGTTTTTTCCTGTTCAGGGAAACAAAAAGCGTGCAAATATGCCGCCTTTTCCTACAAATAGAAAATGATATGTTTTATAACAAAGATTAGAGCGGCGTGAGCATTTTGGAATTTATAACTATTCTTAAAGATGGCCTCATATTGTACATTGAAAAACGCATCAAACTGTCGTTAGACTGTATGAGTCCAAAGCAGTACGAAAAGATCTTCTGCCTGGCGGCTTAGGCCTCCAGGAAAATATCCTTTTTCCCCTCTCGCTAAAGTAGCATGCCCGGAAGGCTCCCAAGGACAGAAAATCTAGAATCCGCCTCCGGTCCGTCTGAACCAATCCGTCATATCCAGCTTCCATTTACCGCCTTCTTTAACCATCCTCCACTCAGGGGCGTTGGGAAACTGAACAAAGGCGTGACTGCCTTCAACTTTTATCTGACATTCCTCCGCTTTGACGCCGCGCAGCAGTTCCGGCGAAGGAGCAACCCTTTTGGCTCTTTCCGGGTCCGCCATTTCAAGATCGAACTGCCTTCTGATGAGCGGCATAGCCTGCCTTTCGTTTATGCCTTTAGACTTCAGCTCGGCCATAAACGGCTCCCATTGCCCGTCCTTCTTCAGCTTATTGACAAAAAGATTAAAAATGTAATCTCGGCTGTTTTGGGTCATGTGATAATACATCGGCTTACCGGAGACTAAATCGAACATTATAACCGTCAGGGCGTCTCTGACTTCTTTTGCTTCGCCCTCTTCCGATTCCTGAGAGAACGCCGCGGCGCCGGCGAAGAGCAAGAGAAATCCGCAGAGTAATACGAAACTGATTTTTCTGTAAAAAGACGTCATTTTGGTCCTCCCGTATTATATAAAAGCCGGTCTTATTACTCATAATAAAACCGGCTTCTGCAATTTGACCGCCCTTACGAGCTTACTGAGAAATGCTTTCCATCAAACCGACTTTCCAGGCGCCGCCCTCATTATAGAGGTTCATAGTGCTGCCGTCGTTTACCGTTACCACAGCCGTATTGCCGTTGACCTTAACGTCCTTTACGGTGATGGTCCCGACGCCGGCCAGTTCTTTTTTAACTTCCTGCCACATAGACTTGGACAGTTCGCCGTTTTCATTGGCCAGCTCCTGGCGGGCAAAAGCTTCAATCTCTTTGGCGTCGACGCCCTCTAAGCTCTTTTCCTGCTTGGCCTGGGCCATAACCATCTGAATCATGATCTCCTGACTCTGCTTAGTCAGCATATTCCAAACAGACTGACCGGCCACCAGCTTATTGAAAAAGGTCTTGGCCACCGCGCCGGGATCGTCGGCCCGCGAAGGGGCTGAAAATCCCAACAGAAGCAGAAAAGCCAAAGCCAGAACCAAAGCGGTATTGCGTCTAGTGTTTAACATTGTATTCAACCTCCAATTAACTTATAAAAATATCTGTACAGCTACTGCTCGGCATTTTCCTGTTCAGACTCGGAAAAGCTCTCAAAAATACCGACCTTCCAGCCCCTGCCCTCATAAAATAACTTTAAAACATCATCCTCATTGACAAAGACATAAGCTTCTCTGCCGTTAACCTGTACTTCAAAAGAAGAATCATCCGGCAGTTCCACTCCTTCAAAACATTCGGCCAGTCCCTTCCATACTATCTGGCTCAGCTCGCTGTTCTCGTCGGCCAGCTCAATCTCCAGTATGGCCCTGATGCTGTTGTCGCTCAGGGGAATTTCCTCGCCGTCCTCCTTCATGGTTTCCAGGAACAGCTGAATAAAAGACTCTTTGCTGGCAGAAGAAAGGTAGTTCCAAACCGAACGCCCCTCTTTCATATCTCTCAAAAAGTCCGCAGCCAAATTTCTGCAGACCTCCGCTTCCCGCTCGTAGCCTTCTTCGTCGGCAAAGGCTCTGTTCGCCCCGCCCCATAGACAGGCCAGCACTAAAGCCAGCATAATAACAATGTTCCGATTGATAAAGCGCATTTATTGACCTCTCCCGAACAGATTAAGCAGACTTCCTTATTTTTCACGGAATATATCCGCCAGATTTAATTTTAAGCCCAAACGCCGATAAAGATTGTTCTTCAATTGTTAAAAATCAGTCAGGTTCTATGATCTTTGTCCTGCGGATGCTGGCCGTGCCCTTTAAAAGCGGGCCGTACTGCTTGGAGCGCACCTCGCTGACATACTGCTCAATAGATAAGTTCTTTAAGCTCAAAATGTTGGACATATCTCTGAGAATAGACAGACTGGCCTCAAATTCAGGTACCATGGCCTCGCTGCAGCCCTTGGCGATCATCTTCTGCATATGCTCAATACTGGTCGCTCTGGCCAAAACTCTGAGGTTGGGATTTAAGCTGTGGATCATTTCCTGAGTTAACGTGGAAACCAAAGGATCGGGAATAGTCATAACGGCGATAGCCGCTTTTTCCAAATTGGCCGCCTTCAGCAGTATTTTCGAAGAAGCGTCGCCGCCTATAACCTCAAAACCGTCCGTTTTGGCCGCCCTCACTCGGGCGGGATGAGCCTCTATGACCAAAACTCTCTTATCTGCCGGCATAGCCTTGGCAATAAAGCTTCCCATTCTGCCATAGCCGATAATGACGATATGATTTTCCATCTCGCTTTTTTCAACGGTTATGGTATGTTTAACCTTGCTGTTGCAGCGCCGGCGCCACCACTGGTAAATGGGATCGGCCATGTTGGCAAAGAAGGGAGTTATGGCGATGGTAACGGCGGCCACGGTTATCGACAGCAGATAGAGTTCCTTGCTGATGCCGCCGCAGTGAATTCCGGTCCGGGCCAAAACGAAAGCGAATTCGCCCACCTGAAACATATACAGACCTACCGCCAGAGGCATAATATTGACATAGCCGAACATCCTCGTCACCAAGCCGAAAACCAGACCCTTGCCGATAAAAATAAACAGGATGGTCAGCAGAATCAGCATAATGTTATGATATACAAAGCCCAGATCGAGCAGCATGCCAACGCTGACGAAAAACAGCAGAGAAAAAAGATCCTTGAGGGGCGTTATTTCACTCAGAGCATGATGGTTGAAATCTGAACGGGAAAGAACAATACCTCCCAAAAAGGCGCCGAAGGCAAAGGAAAGACCGATTTTATAGGTTATCAGTCCCATACCCAGGCCGAAGGCCAGAACCGTCACCATAAAGAGCTCGCGGGAGCCAAGTTCGGCTATCCGGGCAATAAATTTCGGAACGGCGGTAGCTAAGAACGACGCCACAAAGACCAGCAGCAGAACAGACTTGACAATAGCCTGAGCCAGAACTCCCAGGCCGCTGCTCAGATGTTCCAATTCCGGCAAAAGAATCAACATGGGAATGACCGCCAAATCCTGCATGATCAGAATTGCCGTCATAACCTGACTGGAAAGCGTACCGGTAAGTCCCCGGTCTCCCAAAACTTTCAGAACCACCATCGTACTGGAAACGGAGATAATACAGCCAAACCAGATACACGAGAGCATATTCCAATCATAAAAAAAGCCTATGACTACTCCTACGGCTACGGAAGCGATGATCTGAATCGGCGTACCGATTAAAGCTATATTTTTAACCGGCGAAAGCTTTTCAAGGGGGAACTCCAGACCGACCGTAAACAGCAGAAGAGCCACGCCGATATCGGCCAGCAGCTCCACCTGCTCCAGGTTGACGATTTTCGGCCCGAAGGTGTTGGGACTTACCAGAATTCCCGCCACAATATAACCCAAAACTACGGGAAGCTTCAGTTTCTGGGCAATCAGGCCGCAGAACCAGCCCGCCACCACTATCAATACTATATCACCGGCTATGCCCATATGAACTCCTTTTCAGCTAAATAAGCAGATCAGAATTTTAATTCAAATTATCGAGATATTCAAGCATTCCCTCAGCTTCGTCGGGAGGGGGCGCTTTAAAAATTTCAGCGTTTTCATCGCTGAAAACCGGCTCGCCGCAGTAACGTCTCAGCCAGGAAGCAAAGTTATTGTAAACATACTCGCCATGCTCCGGAGACAGCCAGAAAGAATTAGCCTTATGCAGAATAAAATAGCGCAGACCGGCAAAATATAAAGCACGGTAGCCCTGCTCAACTCCCAAAGTAAATTCGCGCTTCGACATATCGAGATGGAGCCTTTTAGGCCTGTTGTCTTCAAAACCGAAGCGAGGCGCAAAAACTCCATAAGGCAGCTCAGAACCGGAACTGTCCGGCTTCCTGCCTGCAGCATAGGGCTTAACCATAACTTCGTTCAGCAGCCTGGTCTTTTTCAGGAAATAATTATTGTCAAAGTTTCTGCTTTCATAGCGCTTGCCTGAGCAGGCAGGATGGCCGTGCAGACAGTAAAGCTGCCAGGTATTAGTACAATATCCGCCGGGGAAATCAACTATCGCTCCCTCAGGCTGCCGCTCCAAAAATCTGCACCATTCGGGAACATAAAATTCAGAACAGGGATAATAAGAAACGCCTGCAGTTTTTCCGGCAGAAATCCGGCCTATGGCTGCGCAGGCCGAGCTATAGACAAACAGCAAAGTCAGGGCCAAAACAAAAATTAAAGCCTGACAAGCAGCTTTAAACCGATTCTTTTTCTGAAAAACTCCCTTTATATCCGCCGACAAATAGTTAAAGCTGAACGACAGGGCCAGCAAAGAAGCCGCCTTCGCCAAAGGCACGACGTTGCAGGGGACGCGCCAATATCTGATCAGTCCAGAACATTTTAAAAGGTATCCTAAAGGAGCTAAAACATAACCGCCCTGCTTATCGACAAAGACGCTCTCTCCCAGGGCCCAATAGGGGCCCATGCCTATAATGCCAAGAACAACCGCAATAAAAAGCCATACCGAGGCTTCATTTTTATATTTTATATTGCCTATATACCAAATTATCAGAACCAAAGCCAGAAAGATGTTCAAAATAACGCCGGGATAAAGCAGCTGCACCCTTCGGCCGCTCAGAGGAAACAAGGCCGAATCGCTGCAGCTTACCAGAGAATTATCTATATAATCCTCTTCCATCCCCATTACATACATCTGCAGATCCTGGTCGACATTTACGGTATAAACAAGCAGAGGCGCCAAAGCTAAAGCCGTCAGCATTACGCAAAACGACAGAAGCATAAGCTTCTGTCTGTTCAGCTGAGGAAAAGCCGACAACAACAATATAAAGCCTATAAAGGCAAGGAGCATGCCGGTTATTAAATAAGTACAGGTACTCAAAACCGTACAGACTCCCAGCAGCGCCAGATTGACCTTCCATGAGAAAGGAACGCCATGATTTTCGCGTTTTTCTCCCTCTGTTTCGGCCGCCTTCTCTTCGGGGGCGGTGAACAGCAAAGCCAGGGCGCCGACGGCAATGAGAGCAAAAATATTCAGAAGCTGAGGAATATGTCCCCAGCTGATCTGCAGAACCGTATATTGACCAAAGGCGAAAAACAGACCGCCCAGCCAGGAAAATACCTTAGAATCGCTTATGCGCAGACACATCCAGTAAGCCGCCATACAGCTCATCCAGACGGCCCCGATCACCGCCGCATTCCACCACATGGGCCAGGGGAAAAACGCCTTCAGAGAAGCTCCCAGCAGAGAGTGCAGATACAATTTATATATGGTGAATAGATTTCTCTCCTCCGGAAAATCCATGGCCTTGAGATAAAGAGGAAATTCTCCCTTGCGCAGAGCCTCGCAAACAGTCCCGGTCAGCATCGTTTCATCAAAAAAATCGTCGTTTAAAAAGCCCAGCACCGCCGAATCGTCCCCGGAGAAAACCGGCAGCGCCAGATAACATATCAAAACGGCATAAAGCAGGCCGGCAATTATCCAATGGAAAAGCTTCATCTGACCGTAAAATCAATAACCTATTAAAACCTGAAGATATCTCTTATAAGAAAAAAATATGAGTTCCTTTATCCGGCAAGAAAAAATTGCCTCTCTGTAAAAAGAGCGATATTGATATGTGCGCAGATTCATTTATTTTCAAGGCTCCCTTCCCTCCCCGGGGAGATCAGCCCCAGGCTATAGAGTCGCTGGTTAAAAGCCTGCAGTCGGGGCGCAAATATACGACTCTGCTGGGAGCCACGGGAACCGGCAAGACCTTTACGGTGGCTTCGGTCATCGCCAGGCTCAACCGGCCGGCTCTGGTCATAAGTCCCAACAAAACTCTGGCCGCCCAGCTCACCTCAGAGTTTAAAGAATTCTTCCCCGACAACGCGGTCGAATATTTCGTTTCCTACTTCGATTATTACCGTCCTGAGGCTTATCTGCCCCAAAGCGACAGCTATATCGAAAAGGATTCCGCCCTCAACGAGGAGATCGACCGCCTGCGCCATTCCGCCATTCAGGCCGCCATGCAGCGGCGCGACGTCCTCTGCGTGGCCTCGGTCTCCTGCATCTACGGCCTTGGCAACCCCGAAGATTACAAAGACATGCTCCTGGTCTTCCGTCCCGGCCAGGAGATGGACCGCCAGGAACTCCTCCACCGCCTCATCGCCATGTTCTACACGCGCACCGAAATTTTAAATTACGGCTGCTTCCGCATGACCGGCGACATTCTGGACATCTATCCCATCGACGAAGACAAGATCTACCGCATCGAATTTTTCGGCGACGAGGTCGACAGGATGAAAGAACTCGACCCAGTCACCATGGAGACCACTGCCGCTCCCGAGCGCATCGTCATAGCTCCGGCCAAGGTCTATGTGATGCCGGGCGACAAGATGGCCAGAGCCCTCGAATCGATAAGCGAGGAACTGGCCGAACGCCTCTGCGAGCTGCGCATGGAAGACAAGCTCCTGGAAGCTCAGCGCCTCGAGCAGCGCACCAATTACGATCTCGAAGTCCTGCAGGAACTGGGCTACTGCAGCGGCATTGAAAATTACTCGCGCCACCTGACCGGACGCAGGCCCGGAGAGCCTCCCTATACGCTGCTCGATTATTTTCCCGAAGATTATGTCATTTTTATCGACGAATCGCATGTGGCCGTTCCCCAGCTGCGGGCCATGCTGGCCGGCGACGCCTCCCGCAAAAAGACTCTGGTCGAATACGGCTTCCGCCTGCCCTCCGCCTATGACAACCGCCCCCTTTCCGCCGAGGAATTCTTTGCCAAGGCCGGACAGATCGTCTTTATGAGCGCTACTCCGGGGCCTTTTGAAATGGAACGTTCCGATCTCATCGTCGAGCAGATCATCCGTCCCACCGGACTGGTCGATCCCGAGGTCGAGGTCCGCCCCATCGAGGGACAGATCGACGATTTAGCCGAGGAGATCCGCCTCCGTTCCCAAAGGCAGGAGCGCGTCCTGGTCACCACCCTCACCAAAAAAATGGCCGAGGACCTGACCGAATATCTGACCCAGCTCGATATAAGGGTCCGCTATCTCCATTCCGATATTGATACCTTAGAGCGCATAGAAATTCTGCGCGATCTGCGCTTGGGCAGATTTGACGTGCTGGTGGGCATCAATCTGCTGCGCGAGGGTGTGGACCTTCCCGAGGTCTCCCTGGTAGCCATTCTCGACGCCGACAAGGAGGGCTTCCTGCGCTCCAATACCAGCCTGATTCAGACCATAGGCCGCGCCGCCCGCAACGTCAACGGCAAGGTCATCCTTTACGCCGACAGCGTGACCGGCTCAATGCAGGCGGCCATCGACGAAACCTCCCGACGCCGGGCCATCCAGATCGCCTACAACAAAGAGCATAACATCGTTCCTCAGACCGTCAGCAAAGCCGTCAAAGACATACTCGGCATGGTAAGCTCCGGCAGCGGCGTCGGCGCCGAAGGCTCCGATTATGCTCCCGCCGCGGCGTTATCATCCGGCGCCTCGGAGAGCGCCGCCGAGCTTGACATCGCTCAGCTGCGGCAGCTCATCTGCGACACCGAGGGAGCTATGCTCAAAGCCGCCGGAAATATGGAGTTTGAGCTGGCCGCCGCCCTGCGCGACAAAATGTACGAATTAAAGCGCCGCCTGACCGATATTCTCGAGGGACTGCCCATCGCCGCCGCTCTGGAGCTGGCCGAAAGCAGCGACGAGCTGCCGCTGTTCAAGCGCCGCCGCCGAAGCGCCGCGGAGGACAAGGCTGCTCCACCCGCCCAGGCAAAACAGAAGGCTAAAGAATATCTGCGCAAAAAGAAAAAGTATAAGGCATAAGCTATGGCATTGGAAAATATCGTCGTCAAAGGGGCCAGAGAAAACAATCTCAAAAATATCGACGTAACGCTGCCCCGTCAGAAGCTCACTGTAGTCACCGGCCTGTCCGGCTCGGGAAAGTCCTCCTTAGTCTTCGACACCGTCTATGCCGAAGGACGGCGGCGCTACATGGAATCGCTCTCATCCTACGCCCGCCAGTTTCTGGGCAAGATCGACAAGCCCGACGTTGACAGCGTCGAGGGGCTCTCCCCGGCGATCTCCATCGATCAGAAGGGGACCTCGGCCAACCCCCGCTCTACCGTGGGAACCGTCACGGAAATTTACGATTATCTGCGCCTTCTCTACGCCCGCATCGGCCAGCCTCACTGTCCGGACTGCGGCCGCCTCATTACGCCCCAGACCGTCGATCAGATCGTCGAGGGCATGCTGAAAAAACATTCCGGAGAAAAATTCACCGTACTCGCCCCTGTGGTCAGGGGGCGCAAGGGCCAGTTCCAGCAGACCTTCAGGGAGATTCTCGATAAAGGCTTCGTAAGAGTCAGAATAGACGGCCAGATACTGCGCCTCGACGATCAGGAGGACCTGCCCTCTCTGGACCGCTATGTCATTCACAATATTGAAATAGTCGTGGACCGCGTCCAGGTCAAGGCCGAAGCCGAACACCGCCTGGCCGAATCGGTGGAGCTGGCTCTGCAGCTGGGCGACGGGACCGTAATTCTGCAGCCGGCCGAAGGCAGGGACGAACTATACAGTCAGAATCTGGCCTGCGTCCACTGCGGACTTTCCTTTCAGGCCCTGGAGCCGCGCCTCTTTTCCTTCAATTCGCCCTTCGGCGCCTGTCCCCAATGCTCGGGACTGGGCTATGAATCCAAGCTGGATCTCAATTTAGTCGTACCCGATCAAAATCTGAGCCTGCGCCAGGGCGCTCTGGCCCCCTGGGGCAAGCCGGTGCGCTCCTTCCGCTATTTTGCCAGCGAAAGCTGGTTCTGGGCCAAGCTGGAAAGATTAGCCGAACTGAATTTAATCGACCTAGATATTCCCTGGGATAAACTGGATCCTCAGCAGCGGGAACTGCTCCTTTACGGAAATGACGACAGTCAGCGGCTGGCCGAATTCAGCGGAGCTATGAACATGCTGGAAAAGCGCTGGCAGGATTCCGATTCCGAATGGGTGCAGGAGGAACTGTCCAAATATCGGGTCAATTCCGTCTGCTCGCAGTGCGGAGGCAGCCGCCTCAAGCCCGAGGCCCGGGCCGTCACCGTGCAGGAAATGGGCATAACCGAACTCTGCAATCTTTCTATTCTTAAAACCGCAGACTGGATCAACGGGCTGGAGCTTTCCGAACGCGAGGCCCAGATCGCCAAAATGATCCTCCGGGAGATCAAAGCCCGCCTGCAGTTTTTGCTGAACGTGGGCCTGGATTATCTCAGCCTCAGCCGCACCGCCGCTACCCTTTCCGGCGGAGAAGCCCAGCGCATCCGCCTGGCCACTCAGATAGGCTCGGGCCTGGTGGGCGTGCTCTATATTCTGGACGAACCTTCCATAGGACTGCATCAGCGCGACAATCAGCGCCTGCTGCAGACTTTGCAGAATCTGCGCGACCTGGGCAATACCCTGGTGGTCGTAGAGCATGACGAGGATACTATCCGCGCCGCCGATCATATTGTCGATATCGGACCGGGCGCAGGAATCCACGGAGGGGAGATCGTGGCTCAGGGCAGCTTAGAGGACATTACCTCCAGCAGCCGCTCGCTGACCGGCGACTATCTGAGCGGGCGCAGATCCATTCCCATCCCCGAAACCAGACGACCGGGAAACGGTCTGCGGCTCACCGCCAGAGGCTGCCGCTGCAACAATTTAAAAGACGTCGACATAAGCGTGCCCTTGGGCAGAATCGTCGGCGTAACCGGGGTTTCCGGCTCAGGCAAAAGCACCTTTGTTAACGAAATTCTCTACAAAAATCTGGCCGCGCGCCTGGGCCTCAAGGTCGAGGACGTCGGCTTCTGCCGGGAAATTGAAGGCGCAGAACATATCGACAAGCTCATCGTCATCGACCAAAGCCCCATCGGGCGCACCCCCCGCTCCAACGCCTGCACCTATACCGGCATGTTCGATCCTATCCGCACCCTCTTCGCCGCCGCGCCGGAGGCTAAAATCCGCGCCTACAAGCCGGGACGCTTCTCCTTCAACGTCAAAGGCGGACGCTGCGAAACCTGTCAGGGTCAGGGCATCATCAAAATAGAAATGAACTTTCTGCCCGACGTCTTCGTGCCCTGCGAGGTATGCGGCGGGCGGCGCTACAACCGGGAGACTCTGGAAGTACGCTTCAAAGGCAAAAACATCGCCGAAGTTCTGGATATGACCGCCGAGGAAGGACTGGAATTCTTTGCCAACCACAGGCGCATCAGAACTAAGCTGCAGACCCTCTGCGACGTGGGCCTGGGTTACATAAAGCTTGGACAGGCGGCCACAACCCTCTCGGGAGGCGAGGCCCAGCGCATCAAGCTGGCCTTTGAGCTTTCCAAGACGGCTCAGGGCCATACGCTCTACATTCTGGACGAGCCCACCACCGGTCTGCACTTCGAGGATATCGCCGGCCTGATGAGGGTGCTGCAGAGATTGACCGACGCAGGCAATTCCATGATCATAATTGAACACAATTTAGACGTAATCAAATGCTGCGACTGGCTGATAGACCTGGGACCCGAGGGGGGCGACCGGGGCGGCCGGGTCGTAACCTGCGGAACCCCCGAAGAGGTCGCCGCCTGCCCGCAGTCCTGGACGGGCAGATTTCTGCGCAAGGCGCTGGGCCGCCGTCAGGCAGAGCCATAAAAAAAGCTGCGAGGAAACGCTTCCATGTCTTTAAATACACAGCCTCAATCGGAAAAAATCACCTGTCAGTTAGCCGTCATCGGCGGCGGAACCGGAGGCTTTGCCGCCGTCTGGGCCGCCCTGCGCAAGGGCCTGAAAGTTACCGTCACCGAAGAGTACGACCGCCTGGGCGGCCAGCTCACCTCTCAGGCCGTTCCGCCCGACGAGCATCCCTGGATTGAGAGCTGCGGCGGAACCGCCTCATACCGGCAGTTCCGTCAATATGTGCGCCGATATTACCGGAACTGGTATCCCTTAACCGAAGAGGCGGCCGCCCGCTGGGAGAGGTTAAATCCAGGCGAAGGCTGCGTCTCCGCTCTCTGCCACGAGCCGGCGGTGAGCTCGGCGGTTATCGAAGCGCTGCTGCGCCCCTATATCAGCAGCGGCCAGCTTCAGGTGCTGCTCAATACCGTTCCCGTCCAGGTCAGCCGTCAGGGAGACAGCATAAAGAGCGTCGCCGTAAAACGCTACAGCCGTCCCGCTTACGGCCCCCGCCCGCTTGGCGACAAAGATTTCCGCCTTTACACAATAGAGGCCCCCTTCTTCATTGACGCCACCGAAACCGGCGATCTCCTCCCGTTGGCCGGCCTCGAATACAGCATTGGCGCCGAATCCAAAGCCCAGACCGGAGAGCCCCACGCTCCCGAAAAGGCCGATCCCTTAAACCAGCAGGCCGTCTCCTGGTGCTTCGTCATCGACTATCAGCCCGACCGTCAGAGCGTCATACCGAAGCCGGCGCAGTACGGTTTCTGGCGCGGCTATATTCCCGATCTCAAACCCGCCTGGGGCTCGCCTCTGCTCTCCTGGCAGGCCACTCATCCCATAACCCTGGAGCCGGTCGTGCGCAGCTTCAACCCTCTGCATCCCAAGCCCGAGCGCGGCCCCATGGATCTGTGGACCTTCCGCCGCATCTCCTGCGCCGCCAATTTCAAATATCCGAGCGGGACCTCCGACATAGTCCTGGTAAACTGGCCGCAGATAGACTACATGTTGGGGCAGGTAATTGAAGTAAGCGAAGAAGAAAAAGCCCGCCATCTGGAGGGGGCCCGTCAGCTGAGCCTGAGCATGCTCTACTGGATGCAGACCGAAGCGCCGCGCGAAGACGGACAGAAGGGCTGGCCCGGCTTAGGACTGCGCCCCGACATAACCCAGACCCCGGACGGTCTGGCCGCCGCCCCCTACATCCGCGAGGCCCGGCGCATCAAGGGCCATACCGTGGTATTAGAGCAGTACGTCAGCCTGGAGGCCAGAATGGCAGAGACCGGTCTCTCCGAAAAGGAGGTCCGAGCCTTCCAATTTGCCGACAGCGCCGGCATCGGCGCTTACCGCCTCGACCTCCATCCCTCGGCGTCAGGCTGCAATTATATCGACGTGAGCGCCCTGCCCTTCCAGATACCCTTAGGAGCCTTAATTCCCCGCGACGCCGACAACCTTCTGGCCGGCGGCAAGAACCTCTCCGTCACCCACATCACCAACGGCTGTTACCGCCTCCACCCCGTCGAATGGAACGTCGGCGAGGCCGCCGCTCTGTGCGCCGCTTACTGCTTATCAAACAACTATGCTCCGGCGAAACTCTGGAAAGAGCGCGAGCTGCTGCAGAGCTTCCAAAATGAACTGCGGGAATTCGGCATAGAGCTCTCCTGGGAGGGCAGGGCCATTTATCCGCTTTAATTTTCCTCCGCTTCAAAACACATATTGTCAAAAAAGCTGAGAAACAAGGCAGGTAAAAGGACCGCCGAAAAGAAAAATATTTCTGCTATGACTATGAACAACGAACATTACCGTATGGCGGAACTTCACCGCGAACGCGGCAAGCGCCACTATGAAGCCGGAGAAATTAAAGAAGCGGTTGAGGAATTCACCGAAGCTTATAAATTTGACCCGCGCGATCCCGAAGTTTTGTACAAACTGGCAGAGATATACGGAACTGCAGGTTTTATCGATCCGGCCGTTGATTTCTGTCAGAAGAGCCTGCGCGAAAATTACATGGACGTTAAGAGCTGGATCATGCTGGCCAACCTTTACGCTCAGAAGGGCGGAAGCTATCTGGATCTGGCCTTGGAGCAGCTCAACCAGTCTATGGGCATAGACCCCAACAACACCATGATTTATTATCTGCGCGGCAATATCCACGCTCAGAAGGGCAAGACCGAAGAAGCCATCGCCGATCTTCAGAAGGCTTTGGAGCTCGATCCCAACAACGAGTATGCCAAACACGATTTGGAAGCTATAAATAAATAAGCTGCGCTTTTATTAAAAGATTGCATAAAATAAGCTGACGTGCCGTTCAGAGCATGCAGCTTATTTTTTTCTTTTTTTCAGACCTCCCCACAACTGTTGCGCAGATCGCTCTAACTGCAGTTCAAAGCGGCGCCGGCTTCTCATTATCAGCGTCCTTATCTTAATATTCCGAGCGGCTTCATGTCATTCTGAGCGTCTCTCTCCTGTCATTCTCAGCGGCGGCGAAGATTCTAATCTCCCGCCGGCCTTTCCCCTCGCGGCAGAGCGCGGCAGAACAGGAACAGCCCGTCAGGCTCAATTTTCCTGAAGCTGAGCGGCCTCGTCCTTGCTGATGCTGAAGCTTTCCACTCCGCCTTTGCTGTCTAAGCGTATCCAAAGGCCGGGATATACGACCGCCTTGGGAAGCTCCTTCAAGGGCGCGCCCAGTTTTTTCTTTATGGTACTCACATCTGACTGCGGCCATACGCCCTCCGGCGTCGAGCCCTGATATACCTGCCACTCCACTCCGTCGCCGTCCTTGCCGGAAGGATACATGACAATGCTGCCTACGGCGTCGTTAAGGTAAGAAATTTCCAAACCCTTATCGGGGTACTGAACGATAATATTCCGGGCGTTGAAGGGGTTGGCAGTTTCGCTGGCCGGCTTGCCCAAATTCTGCTCGACCTTTTCCTTGGCATCAAAGAGCTTAACCTCGGTCACGCCTATGCCCGGGTTGATAGCGCCGGGGTTGGGACCTTCGGGAGATGCGCTGCAGGCAATAAGCGAAGCGCAAAGCAAAAAGGCTGTAAAAAGTTTTTTATTATCCATGGTAAATCTGTTCCCGCTGCAATGTCATAAAGTTAAGGCAAAATATTGCTAAAAAAGGTTCATTATCTTGTTTTGTCGGTGTTTGGAAATGTTTCCCTTGTCATTGAGAGCGAAGCGAAGAATCTATCAAGCATGTTCTGCATGTTTTCGCTATGTCGGTTTTCTTTGCCGTTACCGCTCCGCGCTCGCTCCGCTCGAATCTCCGCGTACACGTCAAAGAAAACCTTTATAAAGTATGTATGCTGAAAGCTTGTTTTTGCTTAACTTACCGACAATTGTTCCCGCCGAGCTTTTATTCTTCTATCTGCTTCACTATCTGAGGGACCGGTCTGAGATCATCGTCAGAGGGATCGTTTTCAGCGCCGTCTTTTAAGCTGTCCTTTTTGGAATTCTTAGAATGCTTAGGCGCATACGTAGTAACTGAACCGTCCTGAACCTCGGCATATTTATCTAAAAGCTGAACGCGGCTGCCGCCGACCTCGACAGTCTCTCCCTGCGGTCTTTCAGGCGAGGAAGGAACCGATTCCGCGCCGCGGTTTTCGGATTCTGCGGGAGCGGGCTGAGCCTCCTGCTCGGAATCGGGAAGCGCGGGCGGCGCCTGCGTTTCGGCGGCAGGAGCTGCCTGAGGCGCTTGACCGGGGTTAACTTCGGGCTTAGCTTCAGGCTTAGGCTGCGCGGGCTGAGTCTTTTTCGGCGCATTCTTGCCTACCTTGGAAACGATCAGAGTGCGGCTTTCGCTGTCCCATTCATTTTTAAGGCTGAAGCCCTGCAGCAAAGGACGCATGGGAATGATGGTCTTGCCGTCAATTTTGCGGGCCTGACCGGCAATCTCCGCTTCATAGCCGGCAGGGAGCGCAGAGGTATCAATTTCATAGCCCGAGCTTATGGGATAATACTGAATAGTGCGGCCATGGCTCACTATCACCACCTGATTCTCGTTGTCCCAGGCCACGTCCAGTCCTGCGGCGGCGGCTACCTTGGGAGAGCCCCAGATATTTCCGTCCACCATCGAAGGCTCAATAGGCCAGGAGCTTATTCGGTCCTGTCCTACGGCGATATTGACGCTGCTGATGTAAAGTTCCTTAGCCACGCCGTCGCCGGAAGCCAGATAGCTCAAATCGGCGTCCGATACGCTCAGTCCCGCGCCGTCCAGAGTTTTTCCCGCCGAGCTCTTTAAACTGGCTAAACCGTAAACATCGGGGAAAGTAACAAAATAGCAGGTATCGCTGCCGAAGTCGCGCCCTATCTTGGCGGTCTCATACTCGATGCGCACAGGCCAGCCTACCTGTACCTTATCAAAGAGCTCACGCACAGAATTGGGATACATGCGCATGCAGCCGTGCGAAACCGCCTGCCCTATGGACATTGGACTGTTGGTGGAGTGCATGCCTATGCCGGGAGCGGAAAGACCGATCCAGCGATCTCCCAGAGGATTGCCGGGACCGGCCGGCACCACGTCGACCTCCATCCCCGCCCATTCCGGCGGCATCCAGATAGGATCGACGGAGCGCGATTCAATAACAAAGCTTCCTATAGGAGTCTGAAAGCGGCCGGGCTGGCCTATAGCCACCGGGTAGAACTTTTCAAACTGACCGTTCCTGAACAAAAAACAGCCGCGCTCGGGCAAATTAACCACTACGCCGTTGGCCGGTGGATTTTTAGGCAGCACCCGACGCCCCGGAATTACCAGCGAAGTGCCGGGAGAGACATTGATATTATTGGGATCGCGTTTATTGGCAAAAGCCAGATGCTCAATAGCCAGACCGTATTTCTGGGCTATAGAATACAAATCTTCGCCGTACTGCACAGTATGAGTGCGGTCCCGCCCCACTACTCCGCGCCATTGCGCAAAACAGGGCTCAGCCCACAAAAATAAGCCTAAAGCCGCTCCTATTGCCAATACCGAATAAGCTGTTCTGAAAGAACATATGTTCATCTGCCAAAACCCCATCTTCAGAAAGAGAAATACACGCGCAGGCGCTTCATAAAATGCAAGCCTGTCTTTCTTACCGCAGAAGAGAAATTCCCACTCTCAATAATCATAATTTAAGCGATAACGGTGAAGGATTCTTCTAATCTCTTAAAAAGCTTTTAAACTTCCCGGATAAATTCCGAAAAGAATAAATAATACTATGGAAAACGTCTGTACTACAGAAAAAGTTATACGCGAAACCGTATCGGTATGTCCCGACTGTCTTAAGGATGTTCCCGCCCGGGTGATTGAAAAGGACGGCTGCGTCTATCTGCACAAGATCTGTCCGGAGCACGGCGATTCTCAGTGTCTGCTTTCCAAGCGTCCCGATTATTATGCCAATTTGGACAGATACTTCTTTTCCGTCATGCAGGGCGAATTCAGGCAGCGCGACTATCTGATCCGCATGACCGAAAAATGCAATCTGCAGTGTCCCATCTGCTTAGCCAGCGCCGACTCCAACCAAAACGAAGCCCCGCCTCCTGTACCGGATTTGGAGCTGAAAAAGCTCTGTGAATTCATGGACAGCCGCCCCGGCCGACAGCTCAAGATCGATTTAATATCCTCTGAGCCCACCTTATGTCCCGATCTGCCTCAGTTTATGCGGGAGATCCGTAAGCGCGGCCACATCGTTTCTCTGCATACCAACGGTCTGCGCCTGGTCGATATAAATTATCTGCAGACTCTTAAGGACGCAGGCCTCGACGAGGTCTTTCTGCAGATGGACGGCTTCGACGACGACGCTTACATGCGCATCCGCGGAGCCAGACTGACCAATACCAAGCTCAGAGTTCTGGAAAATCTGGAAAAGCTCAATGTCGCCACCAGTCTGGTCATGGTTATTATGCCCGACTGCAACGAGAAGGAAATCGGCAAAGTTCTGGAGTTTGCCAAAAACAAGGCCTTCATCAAGGAGGTCATGTTCCTGGGGACCCGGGCTTTAGGCTATTTCCGCGACAGCAAAGCCACTCTGATGCCCGATCAGGTGATCGATCTCGTTTACCGGGAAAGCGGTCTCTGCCCCAGAGAAGAATGCTTCAGCTTCAACAAGCTCTATTTTGCCCTGCTTTCTTTCCTGGGAGTGCGCAAATGCCTGTACGTGCAGCACAATCTGTTAATCCGCAAGGACGGACGCTATCACGGAATTTCCGAATACGTCGACTGGAAGCGCGTCGAGCCCGTGCTTGACGATCTGCCCAAAGCCCAGACCAAATGGCAGAAAGCCCTCTGGTTCCTGCGCCTGGGCTTCTCTCTGTTAAGTTTCCGCTCTCTCAGCCTCCTGCCCGACTTCTTCAGCCTCTTTATCCGCTTGAAGCTGGGCTGGAACCTCCACTATCTGCCCGCCAATCCGCTTTTAATCGGCTACATCACCGCCTGCGACCCTCAAAACGTCGACAGACAGATCGGCTGCTTCTGCGGCAAAGGCGAATTGGCCAACGACATAGGAATTCACGAATCCGGCTCTGAAGCCAACATCGACCGCGAGCGCTGGTGGAGCGAGCGCACCAAGCGCCGTCCCCGGCAAAACGATCCGTCCTGTCAGTAAACGTCCTTATCCCCTTCCGTTCCCATCCGCACGCCTCCAAAACTGCGGACATAAAGACGGCCCTTCATAAAACCCAAATATTTGCGGCTGCTTAAGCCGCAGAGACTCTACCCTGCGGAGGCAAACTTGTCGTCCCAAGAACCGAATAACAATCAGTCAGCCACTCTGCACCGGCCGCCTTCACCCTTGTATAAGGAGCTGAAGCGCAAAGGGCGTATATTCCCCGCCCGTCCGGGAATCCTGGAAATAGATTACAATACGGGTCTATTCGGCATTGAATTCCCTACAGGCGGAGAAGACTCTATTGAAACCGAACTGACCCGCACCAGCAAGCATTTCCCGCTGGCCGGTGTGGAAAAATTTCAGCAGCCCTCTCAGGATAACACCGAAACCGGCTGCAAAGTCTTCTACTTCGACACTTCGAACGCCAAGGCCAGAGGTTCAGGCGATCTGTACTTCGTCCAGGCCAGCGGTCACAAACGCACTAATTCCGTAAAAATCCGTCTTGAAGTAGAATAAAGGGCCGACTTGCCTAAAGCCGGCCATAAAAAATGAGACCCGCCTTTCGGGTCTCGTTTTTTTATATTGAGCCGCCCAGCCGGTTTTTCAGAACCGCTCACTGTCATTCCGCGCGAAACAGCCGCCTTGATAAACGGAAATCTAAAATGAATCAGTTTGAACTTTTTACAACGATCTTTTATGTATTGGACGCCGCCTGGGATAAATCCAAAGACGAAGAATTGGGAGATTTTCTCAGCGGCGCCAACCCTTTTCTGTTTGAGGATTCCGGCTCGGCGGATCCGGCGGTATTTGCCGAATTCTGCGAACAGGTCCCCCGGGAAATTAGCGTCGGCAGCAGCTATCAAATTGCCTGTCAATATATCGAGTCGCTGCACAACCGAAAAATCCGGGACGCCTTCTTATCTTTTGACGAGCAAGCATGGCACAAAGTCCTGAAAGAATATCTGGCCGCTCCTCATAAACGCTGAATACACACAGCGAAAAATAACGCTGTAAAAAGAGCATTGTCGGTAAGTTAAGCAAAAACAAAATTTTTGCATACATGCTTAATAAAGCTTTTCTTTGACGCGTACGCGGAGATTCGAGCGTAAGCGAGCGCGGAGCGGTAGCGACAAAGAAAACCGACATAGCGAAAACATGCGGAACAGGTTTGAAAGATTCTTCGCTGCGCTCAGAATGACAAGGGTAAGATTCGCATGCATTGTGCTACAAGTAAAACGCGCAAAACAGTTTGCGACAATTCTTAAACCAGTTTGCGACAAAAAATCCGCCCTTCTCAGGCGGATTTTTCATTTGAACCGGGCTCCTCTAACTGCTTAAAAGCTTCTCGA
>JAFTAM010000031.1 GCA_017458675.1 bacterium | reverse complement strand
TATCGCCAGGCTAGTATGAAACTTATGGGCGATACCTGGAAGAAGACCGGGGACGTGCGCACGATAGTCACCGGCACGCCCTACGGCGATATAACCGCCGCGCTCGATTACTACTTCGAGAACTGCAACGGGGGCCGTCCGTTCATCATCGCGGGGCACAGCCAGGGCTCGGCCATCCTCGGTCTGGTGCTGAAGCGCTACTTCAAGGAGCACCCCGACTGTTACAAGCGCATGGTGGCCGCGTACATGGTCGGTTTCTCCGTAACGAAGGATGACCTCGAGGCTAACCCGCACATGAAGTTCGCGGCCGGCGAAACCGACACGGGCGTCATTGTCAGTTGGCACGCCGAAGGCCCTGAGAACGCGGAAGCGAACTTCTTTAACGCCGCAATGCTGCCGAACGGAATCAGCATCAACCCGCTTAACTGGAAGCTCGACGAGACGTACGCGCCGGCCGGCGAGAACCTGGGCTCGCTCGTAATGGACGGGAATACCGGCGCGACCGAGATCCGCGACATAGGCGCCGACGCGCAGATTAATCTTGCCCGCGGCACGGTCGTGACGAACGCCGCCGCCGAACCGGTGGAAATGAAGGAGTTCGCCGGACCGCAGAGCTTCCACCAGGACGACTATTCAATCTACTACAATAACGTCAAAGACAACGTGGCAAAGAGAATCGCCGCTTATCAGAGCAGTACAAAGTAAGAGATGTTTTTTAAGCAGATTGAGTAAGGTGAACGTCTGAACTCCAATATATCGGTCTGATATATTCAGCCAACAGCGTCTTCTCTTCGGAGGAGGCGCTGTTTTTTCAAAATGCAGAATCTGACTTTCCGCTCCGCTGTTATGGAGAAGGCCCCGCGCCGCCTGTCTGATTTGTCATCCTGAGCCTGTCTTTTATAATCCTGAACCTGTTTTATTCGTCATCCTGAGCCTTCGGCGAAGGATCTGTACCGGAAACTTATATAGATTCTTCGCTGCGCTCAGAATAATAAGCGCCGGATTTGAGCGCAGCAAGTCCGGCGGACGGAAAACAGCGCAGGGATTAGCGTCAGTTTCGGAAGGAAGGGAGTTCTTTTTTTTTGAAAATGCCGTGTACAAAATTTTTTTGAGGGACGGCTGCTGTATATGGCTAATGAAGAGAATAAAAGATCGGGTCTTTTGATAGTTTTTTCCGGACCGGCGGGCTCCGGTAAGGGCACGGTTTTAGGCCGGCTTTTTGAAATGCGTTCCGACTGCGTTAATTCCGTTTCGGCAACGACCCGCGCCCCCAGGCCGGGAGAGGTAAACGGCGTCAATTATCATTTCATCAGTGAGGAAACCTTCAATAATTGGATCAGTCAGGATCTCTTTATTGAATGGGATCATCACTTTAAAGCCTATTACGGCACGCCTCGGCAGTTTGTTGAGGAAAACCTCAATAACGGTAAAAACGTCATTTTAGAGATAGACGACAACGGCGGCCTGGAGGTCATGAAAAAGATGCCGGACTGCGTAAGCATCTTTTTGTCTCCGCCTTCCTGGGAGGTCCTCGAGGCGCGTCTGCGCGGGCGCGGCACCGAGACCGACGAGCAGATAGCTTCCCGCATGCTCAAGGCCAAAACGGAGATTAAGCATATGAAAGACTATCAATATATAGTCGTAAACAATACCGTCGATGAAGCCGCCGCCAACATCAGCGCCATTATAGACGCGGAGCTTTCTAAAACTGCGCGGGTCTTTAAGGATAAGGTCGTAAATTTCGACAATCTGTAATTAAACTGTTCAGTTTACAGCTAGAAATAAGGCTCTGCGGCACAGTCAACAGTAAAAGGCTGCCGCAAGGCTTTTTTTTGCTCTCGGCGGGGTCGGTCAAGGCGGCCTGGGATCAGTCTGTAAAAGAAAATACAAAAACTTCGCCGCTGTACTCTTCAGCTTTGAGCATGGAAAGCAAGGACGTCAATTGTGCGCCGCCTGCCGCGTCGTCATTGACAATAATTATTTCCGGCGCTTGGAAAACAGCTTTTTCTTTAATTATAAGCGAATCGGAGTCTGGCTGTTTTTCAGCTTTGACGGGGGAAGCCTTCAGCTTGTCTGCCAGAAGATTAACCGTATAATCATTCAGACCGGAATCGGACTCAGCATAAATAATATAATCTGCTTCTGAATTAACAATGGCTGCGAAGTCATTAACGGCTCTTTCTATAAGACTGGCTTTGCAGCCGCCGTCTCCGCGTTTTTTTGGCATTTTTCTGAGCCCTCGCGGATCTGTCTGCTTTTTTATCAATGCGATATTCGTAAAAATAAATATTCTGCAGAGCCTGATGACTGTGAATTTTTGTATTTACAAGCGTAATGCCGCAGTCCGCACTGTCTCCGCTGTCGCCGGAGGCTGCATTCTCCGATATGCTACGGCTGCCGTATTCTATGATATAAACGGGAATATTATACTTTTGGGCCTGCTCAACCGTAAATTTTGTGCCCTTGCTCTGCAGATCCCAAAAGGCTATGACGGCGGCGCAGGGGAACTGTCGGATATAACTGATCATTTCGGCATTGCGCTTAATGCCGGCCGCCTTGCCGAATTTCTTCCATTCAGGCAGGAACTGTTTAATTTCAAGCCCATTGTCTTCGGCAAACTGTTCTCCCAGCTTATCGGCGCCGCGGCAGCCGCCGCTGACGATCTCAGCCTGTTTGATTTTTAATTTACTGAAC
>JAFTAM010000030.1 GCA_017458675.1 bacterium | reverse complement strand
TATATAAACCGACCGCCTATCAGCCTTTGGGCCTCTCTCTGGTCGATCAGGTCTACGAGAGACGCCAGCTCAGCCACGGCCTGAAGCTGGTGGCCATCGGAGGCGGCACCGGTCTTTCCACGCTGCTCAGAGGCCTGAAGCTGCACACCTCCAACATCAACGCCATTGTCAGCGTCGCCGACGACGGCGGAAGTTCCGGACGCCTCTCCAAGGAGCTGGGCATTCTGCCACCCGGCGATCTGCGCCACTGCATGACCGCCCTGGCTGACGACGAAAACCTGCTTTCCGATCTCTTCTGCTACCGCTTCAAGGACGGACAGGGACTGCAGGGTCACTCCTTCGGCAACCTCTTCCTGGCCGCCCTCACCGATATGTACGACGGCAACTTTGAAGAGGCCCTGCGTCAGGGCAGCCAAATCCTCTCTATCCGCGGACGCGTCATTCCCGCCACCACAACTCCGGCCACCCTCTGCGCCAAAATGAGGGACGGCAGAATCATCAGGGGCGAAAGCGAAATACCCGAAGCCCGCGGCGAAATAGTCGACGTATTTCTCGATCCCAGCGGCAGCGTACTGCCCAAAGAGGTCTTTAAAGTCATCGCCGAAGCCGACGGCATTATTTTAGGCCCGGGCAGTCTTTATACTAGCGTCATCCCTCCGCTTTTAATTTCCGGACTGGCCGAAGCCGTCAAAAAGGCCAAAGCTCCCAAAATTTACATCTGCAACGTCATGACCCAGCCGGGCGAAACCGACAAATATTCGGCCGCCGACCATTTACAGGCCATCAATCATCATGTGGGCGGCAGAATAGCCGATTATATCGTCGTAAACTCTTCGCCTCCCCAGCAGAAGGTTCCGACGCAGAACAACGGCTCCACGCCTATCAAAAACGATTTCAGCCGCCTGCGCTCCATGGGCGTCACACCGGTTCCTGCCAATCTGGTCAACGCGGAAAGCCCCTGGCGCCACCATTCCGAGTATCTGGCCGAAACCGTCATAGACATAATCGCCGCCCACAATTCCAACGCCAAAGTCAGGACCTATTCCTCCATGACCGAATTGAGAGCGGTAAAATAACAAAGACGCGGCGCCCTGCCGGTATGGCGCTGCGTTTTTTATTGCCGTTTCGAGTCTCGGCTCTGTTTTTCCGTGCCTCTCTCCCTGCATTCCGAACCTCTTTCTGTCATTCTGAGCGAAGCGAAGAATCTGTCAAGCATGTTTTAACTTGTTTTCGTTATGCCGGTTTTCTTTTGCACTTCGCTCCGCGACTGCGCTTCGCTTCGGACGCTCGCTTCAGCGCAAAAGAAAACCTGTGAAAGCGTGTCTGAAGAAAAGCTTGTTTTCCTTAACTTACCGACAGTACATGGCGCTGCGTTTTTATTATTGCCGTTCCGAGTCTCGGCTCTGTTATTCCGAGCCTCTCACTCTGTCATTCTGAGCGAAGCGAAGAATCTTAATCCTTAACCGTTTTATCATTAAAGATCCGTCGCCGAAAGCTCAGGATGACACGCATATTCAGCAGAAGGCTCAAGACGGCACGCGTATTCAGCCTAAGGCCCAGGACGACATTGCAGGCATGTTCCGGACGGCTTACCGCAGGGTCGGAGCGGGCGGCCCGTGCGCAGGGCAAAAAGGCTGCGGCGGCCGGGCGGCAGGAGAAAAGCTCCCCAAATTTGCTCTTATTGTCCTTAAACAATAGGAATAAATCTGCACATAAAGAACCTTTCGGCCTGTAAAAAATACACAGAGGTATTTAAACGACATGATCGATCTGACTGTACATCCCGAAGCTTTAAAGCACACCGTTGAAAGAGCCCGCGAGAGAAATATCCGCATCCCTACCTTCAAGCAGATGCGCCATCCCGAGCTCATTCCCGAGGGCGTCGTCAAGGCTTTGAAAAATGTGGGCCTCTGGGACGTTGATCCCCTGAACCTGTACCGCATTACCTGGCACAACGAGCCCGTCGAAAAAGGCGGCGGCTTCGGCAAAGTCAACTACATAGAATTCCCCGAAGCCCTTACCGGCGTACCCTGCAAAATCGTAGGCCTGGCCGGCAAATGGTTCCCCACCGGCGCTCATAAAGTGGGCGCGGCCTTCGGCTGCTTAGTCCCCCGCTTAGTCACCGGTCAGTTTGACCCTACCTGCCAGAAGGCCGTCTGGCCCTCCACCGGCAACTACTGCCGCGGCGGCGCTTACGACTCCGCTCTGCTGGGCTGCAAGTCCATCGCCATTCTTCCCGAAGGAATGAGCAAAGAGCGCTTTGAGTGGCTCAAGACCGTGGCCGGCGAAATCATCGCCACCCCCGGCTGCGAGAGCAACGTTAAAGAGATCTTCGACAAGTGCTGGGAGCTCCGCAAGTCCGGCGAGAACCTGGTCATCTTCAACCAGTTTGAAGAGTTCGGCAACTACCTGTGGCACTACCACGTAACCGGCCCCGCCATGGACGAGGTCGTCAAGATGGTCGGCGGCAATTACCGCGGTATGGTCTCCGCCACCGGTTCTGCCGGAACCATCGCGGCCGGCGACTACATGAAGGATCACTATCCTACTTCCAAGATCGCCGCTTCCGAAGCGATTCAGTGCCCCACCCTGCTCATGAACGGCTTCGGCGGCCACCGCATCGAAGGCATCGGCGACAAGCACGTGCCTTGGGTCCACAACGTCAAGAACACCGACATGGTCATTGCCATTGACGACGAGGCCCCCTGCAGCCTGCTCCGCCTGCTCAACGAGCCCAACGGCGCCGCTTACTTAGAGTCCTTAGGCCTGAGCCATGAGTTCGTTCAGAAGCTGACCTGGCTGGGCATCAGCTCTATCTCCAACCTGCTCTCCGCCATCAAGATGGCCAAGTACTACGAGCTGGGTCCCAACGACATCATCGTCACCATGCTGACCGACTCTGCCGCCATGTATCAGAGCCGTCTGCGCGAGATGACCGAGGAGCGCGGAAGCTTCACCGCCGTCGACGCCGCCGTCACGGACGCCCGCTACTTCAAGGCCGCCGACACCGACCACATGCTCGAGCTCACCTATCAGGACCGCAAGCGCGTCCACAACCTCAAGTACTACACCTGGGTCGAGCAGCAGGGCAAGACCTACAAAGAGATTCAGGAACAGTGGTACAACGAGGAGTATTGGACCTCTCTGCACCAGAGTCTCGATCCGCTCGACAAGCTCATCGAAGAGTTCAATACCGCTGTCGGCTTAAAGGCTCTTTAAGCTTTAACAGTTCAGCAGCATAACTAATAAATAGCCCCGCCGCATTTTCACGGCAGGGCTTTTTTATTGGATAAGCCGAATTTTGAACCGATCCTTGGAAGCCGACGGCTGTCCTCGCCGGCTTCGCCGATTATCAAGGCTAAAAAACTATCTGTCTTAATTCGTCGTCTGCAACAAATACGGCAGTTTTCACATCACGCCCCTCGCCGGCGTAATTATCAGCATACAGCCGATTTTTCATCTGTTCTTCCCCTTCGAGTTTTTTCAGCGGAACCTCAGAACTTTTTGCTGCAAATTTAAATTCAATAACAACCGTCAGCTTATTAAACTGAATAACAATATCGGCGCATCCTTTTGAAGTATGAGGTTCGCTGTAGGCAATAATTCCCGCTCCCCGTAAAAGCATTACAAACAGCGAACGGTACCAAAATTCATTGCGATTCTTAAAATAGTCGTCATAAGGAATTCCGGTCAGGGCAGTATTATATAAATCCGCAATCCTTTTTAAATCGCCCTTGCGCAGCGCCTTCCAAATCTCATTGCCCAGCAGAGCATAACCTTCAACCTTGTATATAAGTTTCAGATACATGCTCGAAAGAGAATCAAGAACCTCTCGGTTTGGATAATCAAGGGTAAGCAGCTGCTCCTGCTTATTTTCAATTGTCAGATAACCGCTCTGAAACAGAAACGAAGCAGGAGAAGCATATTCAATTTCCTGCGAGCTTAAAAAATCGCTCTTCACTACCGTATGGCGATATTCATCCGGTTCCTTTATATGGCGCTCCTTCATCCACTCCACAATAAAGGAAGGCGAACCGCTTTCGTACCAGTAATTGTTAAACTCTCCGGTTCTGAAATAGCTCAGTATTGAATAAGGATTGTAAAGCCGCGTCGAGCCGTCAAAGCTGAAGCCGTCATAATATTCTTTCATACAGCTAAGAATTTCTGTCCGCTCCTTCCCTCTCTGTTCAGCGGTAAAGCTTATCCATTCATCGAAATATTTTTCGAGTTCATGCTGCGTGTAACCGACAATATCGCTGTATTTTTCCATCAGCGATATATCAAGCAGATTATTCATCGCAGAAAAGACGCCGACTTTGCTGAATTTTGATATACCCGTTATAAAAACAAATCTCAAATATTCGTCGCAGCTCTTTAATACCGTATAAAATGAACGCAGAACCTCTCTCATCGCTTCAGCCTTGTTCAAATCGCCGATATTGTCCAATATAAGTTTATCGTATTCGTCTATCAAAACGACGGCTGAGCCTCTGTCTCTGCACAGCTCCCTGATTAAATTTTTCAGCGTCCTGCCGCACGAAGCGCTCGAACAGATTTTAACGCCTTTATCCTCTGCAATATTTTCAAGCTCTTCAATTATCGCGCTGTTAAGTTCTTCCGCAGTTGCCGGGTCGCCCAAAGCGCTCATATCAAATCTGACAACCGGATAGGGATGTTCCTTTTGTTCCTTCACCCAATTTTCCGCTGCTAAGCCGCTGAAGAGCTCCTCCCTGCCGCTGAACATGGCTTCCAGCGTCGATAAAGTCAGCGACTTCCCGAATCGGCGAGGACGGGACAAAAAATATATCCGGCCATGTTCAATCAGATCGAGCAGCCTGGCAGTCTTATCCACATAGAGAAGTCCGTCTCTGCGCAATATTTCAAAGCTCTGTATTCCTATCGGGAGCTCCCGCATATTCTTTTTCCTCTCATCAGGCTCGATTATTCATAAGACAGATGCTGCCAGGCGCTGTTTAAACCGCGTTTATTCAATATGGCCGACAATTTCGCAGCCCAGGGTCTGCATGTGCTCCAGAAATACGGCGCTGAGCAGAAGCTCGTCATGGGGCGCAATGGAGGCTGCTTCGGCCTGCTCGCAGCTGCAGTTGTAGGTAGCGGCGCAGTCGCAGGGCAGGATAACCTTCCAGTCCCGGCTGCGGGAAGCGGCGTAGAAGCGCAGTCCGGCGGCCAGATGATAAAGACACAAATCGGTGACGCCGCCCATAATAATTACGGTATTGATTTCCGGCTTGCGCTCCAAAATATCTATAAGTTTGGTATCGACAAAAGAGCTGATTGAGCTCTTAGGCACAATTTCAAACAGATTGCTGAATTCCAGATCGGTCAGCGCTTTTTCCAGCTCGCTCTCCGCCGTATCCTTCAGACAGTGGACCGGCCAGGACTTGAACTCCACGCTCTCGGGCTCGTGGGTATCGCAGGTAAAAATAAAGCTTTTAATGCCGAGCTCATAGCCGCGGCGCAGCAATTTGGCCGCCTCGGGAACGATAGCCGCCATCTGCGGACTGCTCATGACTCCCTGGCTGCAGAAGCCTTTGACGATATCGACGCCGATAAAGGCCGCGTGTTCCGGTCCGCCGGCCGCTTTGACTATGGCGGCCAAATCAGCCTTTACGGCCTTCCTGGCTTCCGTAAAATCATGCAGATAATTGATATACGGAGCGACCGACTGCACAAAAGCTTGTTTATCCATCTTCACACCTCGACGCATTGAAAATTTCTGATATATGTTCCGAAGGCCGGGAATAATCCTACATGTATTATGCCGGCTTTGGCAAGAACTGTAATTCATAGCGCGAAAATACAGCCGAGTAGTGTAAATCGGAGCGCATTTTATGTCAGCACAGAAAATTTTCGGACTGCACTGCCGCCAATCCGACAGCAAAGCCCAAACAGCCCTGGAGCATAGCCGGGAAGTCCTCGAAGCCAACGGCTTCGGCACGTTTTCTCTGCAGCAAATGAATACTGATTTAAAAGCGGCTGAAGCGGTCCTGGTCTTCGGCGGCGACGGAACCGTGCTGCATACGGCCAGACTTATGGCCCCGCTGCAGATTCCCGTTTTAGGCGTTAACTTCGGTCACGTTGGCTATCTCTGCGCCATAGACAACAGCGAGCTCGATCAGGCCCTGCAGAAGCTCATTGAGGGACAGTATACCGTAGAGAGGCGCAACATGTTGCACGGCAGCGTCCTGGAAGACGGGCGCAGGCTCTGGAAGGCGGAAGCTCTCAACGATTTTCTGGTGGGCGGCAGCAACCGGACCGTAACTCTGGAGGTATCCATAGACGGAAGCAAGCTGGGCATCATCCGCGGCGACGGCGTCATTCTGGCCACCAAAACCGGCTCCACCGCCTATGCTTTCAGCGCCGGAGGACCGATCATGCTCACCGAAAACGCCCTGTGCCTGGTAGCTTCCAACCCGGTTTTCTCCTCCATACGCTCCCTGGTGCTTCCGGATCATTCCGTTATTAGAATACGCAGCCTCAGCGAATACGTCAGCCCCTTCGTTGTGGCGGACGGCCAGAACGACTGGGTGCTGAGCGGCAATATGGAATTAGAGCTGCAGAAAGCCAAAAATCAGGCTCTGTTTATCCAGTTTGACAATCATTCGCCCGTGGAGAACCTCTATCGCAGCTTCCAGAAGCTGATCCTCAAAGAGCTCGACTACAGCTATCCTCACCCGTAAATCTGGACCTGCAGCCTTCTCCTTGCAGTCCAGCCTAGCCGCAGCGCCGTTCCGGGCCTTCCCTAGACCGTCAGCCCGAGCGTTTTATAGAACTCTCATCCGAGGCAGTTATCCCGGTCTGTCATTCTGAGCGCAGCGAAGAATTTTAACCGCAGGCCCCTTGAAAATGAGCGGATTCTGCTGCGCAGGTCCAAGGCTAAAAGAGCGCAAAGTTCGATAAATACAGGGTTTTCAGTATCCTGGCCCGGGCATGTACCGCCGAAACTGAACGTTTTTTTTACAAACCCGCGCAGCCTGATGATGTTAATTTTTTGAAAAAAAAATATTTCGTTTTAAATCGTTTTTAATGAAATTCAAGCTTAAAACCCGTAAAAAAGCAGACATCCGCCTTTAATGCACCTTAATGGATTTAATTGTTATTCAGCCAAATTTTTGTTATATTATACAGCGTGTGAGTCAATAAAATATAATCAGTAAGGTTTCTGTTTTTCAGGCAGGCTTTTACCTGGACACTAATTTGTGTGAGAAATTGCTGTCCTTTCGAGCCGGCTTTTTCAGGGATCCAAGCTGCCGGCGTGGGGACGTCGGATTTATATTTTTTTGGGCAATACGGGAATTGGAGGATCGCATCCTTGACAACTAATTTGCTATGGGGCGTTTTTGTTTCGCAAAATCGCAAATCCCAGGGACTAACCAGGAGACGTCTGGCAGAAATGGCGGATATCGATCCCAGCTATATTACTATTATCGAGAAAAAAGGCGTTATACCGCGCCGGGACAAGGTCATTCGTCTGGCTGAAGCCTTAAATCACGACACCGACAGAGCTCTCTTAATGGCCGGCTACGCGCCGGAAAACCTGCCTGCAGAGACTGCGGCGGATAAAAACGAACCGAACTCTGACGGAAACCGCCAGGATGAGCTGTCATGGCTTCATCCCAGTCTGCGCTTATGCATAAGTCAATTGTCCAAGCTTTCCGACAGCGATCAAATCTCGGCGGCAGAGCTGCTGGAGGTCTTTGTGCGCTCCCTGGACCAGCGCAAAAGCCTGCTGAACTCCAAAGGCGCTTAAGCATCAAAAAGGCCGTTAAACAGAAGAACTTATCCAATGCCATTCGGCAGCTTCACAGCGGCATCCCCCGCACAGCCGCTGCAAGTCAAGCGAAAAAACTTATTTTCGCATTAACATACAAGAGCCTTCGGCAGACTCAAACGAGGCGCCGCAGGCTCTTTTAATGAGAAAAAACAGGGCGTTCTGCCTCAATGTCAGCAAGTTAAGGCTATAATTTGCTAAAAATGGCACATTAAC
>JAFTAM010000029.1 GCA_017458675.1 bacterium | reverse complement strand
TGCTGATATATATAAATATAGCAGACGCAGAGGTATATTGAAGGTGGAAATTTTGAAAATGTGAGGATAATCGTATATGCATCCCTTATATTCAAATCAGGTTTTCGGCCAGGAGCCCAACAGCTTGGCGCCTTTTATTACCTATGACGAGATTAACCAGAAGTATAATACTACCTGCGCTATAAGGAGTCAGCAGATTATTCTCAGGGATTACGGCATTGATATTCCACAGGAGGAGCTTATGCGCTTGGCGGAAGAAAACTGCTGGTGGACGGAAGACGGAGGCACGCGGCAGAGCTGTGTAGGCTATATCCTTCAATCTCAGGGTATAGACTGTCATCAGGCCTATGACTGCACAGTATACGATTTGATGGACGAACTTTCCAAGGGCCACAGAGTCATAGTGGGCGTAGATTCCGGAGAGCTGTGGGCCGAGAGAAATCATGATTTTACCGCTGCCGTTAACGAACAGTTGGAGGATATTTTTATAGGAGAGTGTCCCGATCATGCTTTAATTGTGGCCGGTATAAAGGTCGATACGGATAATCCCTCCGATGTTTCGGTGATTATTACCGACCCCGGAACCGGCGATCTCAGACTGGAATATCCGCTGAACGAATTTCTCGACGCCTGGAAGGATTCAAACTGCTTTATGTGCGCTACCGATGAGCCGGCGCCTTATCAGTACGATGAAAATTTACATGCTATGGTACCTTCCAATTTTGCCTGCGATAATTATATAGCTGACGCTGCTTTTCCGCTTTCTGACGCCGATATCTATACTCCTATCGGTTACACGCCTTATTATAATGAAGGGCATTTGGATTTTATCGGCTGTGACAGCTTAGGAAATGCCGTTCCCTATGATAAATTCAGGGAAGTTTACCTGGACTGTTCAGGAGACGCCGGCGGCTTAGAAGAGAGCATGAACAATTTGTTCGGCTTTTCTGATGATACTGAGGCCTCGGATTCGTACGGAGCTGATAGTGATTTACCGGAAACGGATTTTGATATCGATTCTGATCCGGACGGCGGCTTTAATGTTGATATTGACGGCTGCGAATTTGATAGCGACGGCGCCTTTGATGATTTTGATATGGATATTTTATGAGAATTAAGATGCAGAAGTAAAAAAGCTGACATAATAGCAAAATGATATAGCAGAGACAATAATGAGCGTGCAGAGAATATATGCGGATTGCGCTTGCCAGGGCAAGGCGATGGATAAAGAGGCCGCCGCACCGAAGAGTAAATTGGGAACAGTAAACCGCTCTATTTGTTATTCTGAGCGCAGCAAAGAATCTATACCGTTTAGTTTGCCAGAGCCTTCGCTCCAGGTTCTGGACGGCATGAAGTCCTTTGTTCGCCCTCCCAGGGTTAAGTATGACAGAGTCCGGTTTTGCAGCGCAGACTTCCGCCAGGCGCGTGATGGCTGCGGCTCGGAAAGCGGCGCGGATGGTTTGGATTTTCGTCTTGCAAAAGGTTTGCGTTAAGCGGATATGTAATATATATCAGGTTAAATTCAGCATATATAAAGCCAGAGGATTGTTTTTAATGAACGAAGAGGCTGTGCGGAAGGCGCTGAGAGAGTGCGTTGAACGCCTGGGAACGGGAATACTTGCCGACAAGGCCAAGTTCAGGGGAGTAATGCATGATATGCTGCCAGGGCTTGGTTATCAGAGTGAGCGCAGTTTGCTGATAATGGCGGCAGATAGTTTCAGCATAGGAGAAAAGCTCCTTAAAGCGCAGGCAGAAGAGCGCGAGCGCGTCTATACTTATCTGGTGAAGGAAATGACTGACGGCGGTCTTCAGCATGAAGCTGCGGAAACGGTTTTGCGCTCCTTTGCGCTGGCTTTGGGCTGGAAGGTCGAAAGCGTCGGCGCAGGCGCTAATGTACTGCAGCCGTCCTCCGGCTCCGGTTCATGCGCTCACCGCAATATAGATTTCTCGGCCTGCCGCTGCCGCGACTGCGGTAACATTCTGTACGGCATATTTGAAGACGACCGATACACGCCTTATGAAGCGATGCGCAAAAAGGAGAGAGACGGCGTTCTAATTTCAATAAGCGATAGCTATGGCGGTACTTTTGTAATTCCTGAACATATAACGGCTCTGGACGACGACTGCTTATCTGAGCATGCAGATTTGCAGGAGGTCATCCTTTCGTCTTCACTGCGCTCAATCGGCTGTTATGCTTTTGAGAACTGCTCTTCGCTGAAAAAGCTGAAGGTTCCGGCCAGCGTTGGCGTCATAGGGCGCGATGCTTTCAAAGGTCTGAAGCGCGTCTATTACGACGGCCCTGCTTCCGGTTCTCCCTGGGGCGCCGGGGAACATGTAGTCTCGGCGAAGCCAAAGCCTAATTGGCCTCCTGCGCCTAAACCGCAGCCTGCTCCTAAACCGGTTCCTCAGCCTGTGCCTCAACCGAACTCTTTGGCTTCGCTGCGCGCTGTGTATGCGAATAAGCGAGTTGGCGAGCGTTTTGAATTCGGTCGTTATCCGCAAGGCGCCAATGGAGAAGTAAAGCCGATAAGCTGGCGTGTATTGCGCCGTGATAAGGACGCTCTGCTAGTAATTTCGGAGTATGGGCTGGACGCTAAGCCTTACAATGGGGAGTGTAAAAATATAACGTGGTCTGAATGTACTTTGCGACGCTGGCTGAACGGTGAGTTTATGCAGAAAGCGTTTAGCGCTCAGGAGCAGTCTTTAATAAAAGTGAGCACACTTTCCAACAATGCTGGACTTTCTACGGACGACCGCGTGTTTTTGCTGAGTAAAGATGAAGCGATGAGTTTGTTCGCTGATGATAATGATCGTATGGCTAAAAGTACTACATATGCAACTAAACGCGGTGCATATACATATACGGGAGATGGGACTACGTGGTGGTGGCTCCGTTCGCGCAGCAACGACGATTACGACGCGGCGGACGTGCACGCCGGCGGCTACATCGGCCTCTACGACGTGAACAATGCCTCCGCCGCTGTGCGTCCTGCCTTCCGAATAGCAATCTAAAATCTTAAATCTTCGCCTCTAATATCAGCGTAATCTAACATCTTTTAGCTTAGTTTAAAGGCAAAAGTAGGACAGGAATGGTTTGTGAGGCCGATAAAAACCGGCGCTTCTTTAGAAGCGCCGGTCGCTGCTGTTGAGATTTGCTGTTTTTAGAATTTTTTGTTAAGAAATCCTGAGCAGGTTATTCTTAGAGTCAGGCCCCTTTGTTCTTCTGAGCCGCTCTCCCTTGTCATCCTGAGCCGTCAGGCGAAGGATCTATAATGTAAATTGCATAGATTCTTCGCTCAGAATGACAGAATACTTTGTCGCCCGGCGCTAAATGCTTTGTCGTCAGGCGTTTTTTCATCTGTCATCCTGAGCCCGTCCCCCCCATGTCATCCTGAGCCGCCAGGCGAAGGAGCTATAATGAAAATATCATAGCT
>JAFTAM010000028.1 GCA_017458675.1 bacterium | reverse complement strand
TGCAGCGCTCCAGCAGGTCAAAGAAAATGTGGCGTCCGGGCAGACCGGTAATATTGTCATAGGAGAGCGAGCTGCTGATGTCGTTGACCGTGCCGGTTAAGCGCACCGCCTCGCCGTCCTTGCGCAGAGCCTGGCCGCGCATGAGAATCCAGCGGTGCGTGCCGTCGGAATAAAGGATGCGGAACTGAATTTCCAGCCTGGGACTGTCGCCCTTTAAATGGTTTTCAATTTTGCTGACGACGGTTTCTTTTTCTTCAGGATGAATATTTGCAGTCAGGTCCTGCCAGGAACCTTCTTTAGCTTCGCCGTTTTCCAGAGCCAGCAACTCCAGGGCGCGGGTGGAATAATCGGCGGTTTTGTTTATCAGATCATAATCGAAGATGCCGCTGTTCGAGCCCTTGACCGCCAGCTTCAGGCGCTCTTCATCGGCAAAGAGGCGGCGGTGAGTATCGGAGAAACTGTAAAGGCCGCAGATTTTTTCTTCAATTTCCTGCAGCGATGCAGAATTATTCATGTACTGATTGATACCCCGCTCGTAAAGGCCTTTGGGCGATTTTGCGGTTCCGACGACGGCGATGGGCAGCTGGGCCATATCGTAGGCGGAGCGTATTTCGCTGATAATTTTTTCGTTCTGTCCGAGCTTATACAGAATAACTAAGGCAAAGTCTTCAGCCTGCAGAATCGGCAAAAGTTCTTGGGAAGGCTTGACAGCTTCAAATGTAAATTTGTTGTGCAGCTCTCCGAACGGCGTTTCATTCAGCTCCTGCTCGGATATCACCAAAATAGGATATAAGCTGTTCTCTGTCATTTTGACCTCACTGTGCTTGTCAAGCTCAAAGTATAAAAAATACGAAAATTTTTCCTCGAAAATATTTCCAGTTTGCTAAAAGACGCGCACTCCCTGCTTAAAAAACAGAGCGGAGGCGAGCCGGATTAAAATAATGCTTAACGGCAGTCTCTGCAGACGTCTGCATCCGAATGTTCTGCGTCAACAGTAAAGAAAAGCTTAATTATTCGCATTCATCCGATTAATTATTGAAGTATTCCGCGCCGGATTCAACTCCCCAATTCTCTGTATCGAAGTTTCCGTATTCAAAGACGCTGCTTTGTTCAATTTCATCGGGCAAGGTCCAGCTTTTGTGCATATTGTAGTAATTGAGGTGCAGCAGATAGTGCGGCTCCTTTGTGCTCAGAACCCTTCCCTGATATTTGCAGCCCCCGTGATTGAGCATGGGATCGCGGAGCATGGCATAGGTATTTTGTTTCAGCCTGTCCGTATAAGCGAACCCTCCGCCCAGACCTATTATTATCGACACCCATCCGTACCAGGGCATCTGCTTGTCGGTGCGCTTGGGGCGGGGCTTTTCCGGATGAGCGTTGTAATAGCGGTTTTCAATTTCCTCGCCGCCGACCAGACAAATAACTATAAAAGCAAATGCCGCAGCCAGGGCGGCCAGCTTTTTCAATATTAACGAGCGGTGCGTTCTGACCGGCATGCACAGCGGTTCTTTGGGAATTTCCGGCCTTTTTTCGCTGCGTCCGTATTCATGATCGTCGGTAAGTATGCAGGCCATGCGGCGTCTCCTTATATTAAGTTTATTAAACGTCAGACGTATTTGCTGAGGAAGGTTCTTCGGGCCGGACATAATCGGCGCTGTGTTCGATTTCATCCGGCAAAACCCAGGTTCCGTTGGTCTGATAATAGCTGAGATGCAGCAGATAGTGAGGGTCCTGTTTGTTTAACAGCCTTCCCTGATATTTGAAGCCCCGGGGATTCTTCATAGGGTTTTGCAGGTTGGCATAAGCGGCTTGTTTTATCTTTTGCGCAACGAAATAGGGTATGCCTATTAGGGCTGCCCAGGAAGCTATCAGCGGCAGGGAGATCGGCAGTTTATCAGTGTAGACGCGATAGGTCATGCGCTCTGCGCTTTCCTTCTGAAAGGGGCTTCCTTTGCATTGGTCAGCTGTCATTATGAGGACCGGAACGGCCGCTATGAGCATTATAACGATGACGGCGGCTATTTTTATGTTCATGGCTTTGTATTCCTCAGCCGACATGCACAGCGGTTCCTTGGGAATCTCAGCTCTATTTTCTCTGCGCGTGTATTTGTGATCGTCGATAAGTCTGCAGGCCACGGCGGGATCCTCCTTTACAGGTTTAAGCGTGTAAATGCGAACTGTATATTATACCC
>JAFTAM010000027.1 GCA_017458675.1 bacterium | reverse complement strand
TAAGCGAGCGCGGAGCGGTAGCGACAAAGAAAACCGGCATAGCGAAAACATGCAGAACATGCTCTAAAGATTCTTCGCTGCGCTCAGAATGACAGGGGAAACATTTGCAAGCATTGGTAAAACAAGTTAATGTGCCATTTTAGCAAATAATAGCCTTAACTTTATGACATTGGGCATAACGAAAACAAGTTAAACATGCTTAACAGATTCTTTGCTGCGCTCTCAATGACAAGGGAAACATTTACAAGCATTGGCAAAACAAGCTAATGTACCTTTTTATGCATTATTTTGCCTTAACTTAATGACATCAGAGCAGCTTAGCCTGAGAGCAGCTCAGCGCCGTTATTTTTTGCCTGCACAAAAAACATCCGTTCCCGGCAGTCCGGCGAACGGATGTTTTATTATTTTCAGCAGAAAAATTCTCTGTCCGCTTCGGTTAAAGGACGCAGCTGATCCCACCAGAGAGCTCTTTCGTCATACTCGGCAAAAAAAGGACGCCCGACCAGCTCGGGTCGGCGGCACTGCAGGAAAATCAAGCTCAGAGCCTTGCTGCCGTTAAAGCTGCCGGGGCCTAAAATCTGAACTTTGCCGGGAGTGCAGGACATGACGGGACCGCGCGCGCTGCGGCAAAGCCCGGAAACCGAAGCGTAAGCCGAACGGTAAATCTCCCAGGCTCTCAGCAAAGGCAGCTGAAAAGCGGTTCTGGCCCCTGTATCCCGAGCCGCAAAGAGGTAATAGGGCACAATTCCCCAGCGGACTTCCTCCCGCCACAGTTCGGCTAATGCCTCCGCAGAATCGTTTACGCCGCGCAGCAGCGGTCCCTGAGCTCTGACAACGGCTCCGCTCCGCTGTACTCTGCGCAGAGCGTTCTGAAAATCAGCGTTCTGCAGTTCCCGGGGATGACACAGATTGGCGGCGAAGGTTATACTGCGTCCGGCTGCGGAAATACCTTCAAAAGCGCGCAGCACCGGGACAAAGCTCTCCTGCAGAATAAGCTGCGGATACCAGGAGAGAGCCTTGCTGCCCACCCTGATATTTCTTACATGCTCCAAACCGGGAGAGAGCAAAGCCTGCAGATAACGGGACAGCCGCTCAGGAGCCATCGTTAAAGGATCGCCGCCGCTCAGCAGAACATCGGAGACCTCCTTATGCTCCTGCAGATAAGCGCAGACGTCCTCCCCAGAACTTCCCGAAAAGCGCATGACGTCAGTCCTGCAGAACTGCGGCCAGCGGAAGCAGAACGTACACCAGGCAAAGCAGCTCTGTCCTTCGGTAGGGAAAATCAAAACCGTCTCCCGGTACTTATGCTGGATCCCCGTCAAAGTTTTGCCCCGAAAAAGAGGGACATTGGAAAGCTGGTCGGCGGGGTTGGGATTTAAGCGCCTTCTTATTTCTAAAACCTTATTTGCGATCTCTGAATCAGACCCGCGGCGGATAAGCTCCTTCAAAGCTGCAAAATCGTCTTCGCACAGCATATCCCTATGAGGAAAAAGCATACGGAAAAGAGGGTCCTCGGCGCCGTTTGCCCAGTCAATTAAATGCTCGGAGACATAAGCGTTAACCTTAAAGGGAAATACCCGGGCGGCGGTTTCGACGCTCTCAATATCCTCAGCCGACAGATTCTTTATCTGAGGAATCGTCCGCCAATTATGCAGATTGTATACTTTACAGCTTTCAGAAAACATCAGGTCCGCCGCCAACCCCTTCCCGCACAAAAGCAGAGAAGGCCTCCGCTTTCGCTTTTGAAAGCGTGCCTTCTCATTTTAAGCTATATGACCTTTAAAATCTTGTCTGCAGCCTTACGGCAAGGCAAGCCGCCCGAAGGGCCCGCCATTATTCCTTTACCGTATAGTCGGCGTCGACAAACTCTTCGTCGTTAGTCTTGCCTTCTGCGCCGGCAGCTCCGGTTTCGGGTCCGGCGGAAGCGCCGGGACCGGCCTGCTGACCGTACATGGCTTCGCCGATCTTCTGAGCGGTCTCTTCCAGTTCCTTAGTAGCCTTTTCCAGCTCGGCTCTGTCGAAAGGCTCGGCGGTAGAGGCCTTCTTGACTCTCTCGATAGCAGCCTCGACGGGCTTCTTCACAGCGTCGCTCACCTTGTCGCCGGTATCCTTCAGGACTTTTCGATCTGATAGACCATGGTTTCGGCTCTGTGCTTAAGCTCGACCTCTTCGCGCTTCTTCTTGTCCTCGCTGGCATGAGACTCGGCTTCCTTGACCATGCGGTCTACCTCGTCCTTGGAAAGGTTGGTGGAAGCGGTAATCTTGATGTTCTGGCTCTTGCCGGTACCCTTATCGACGGCGCTTACGTTGATAATGCCGTTAGCGTCAATCTCAAAGGTAACCTCGATCTGAGGCACGCCTCTGGGCGCGGGAGGGATATCGGTAAGGCCGAACTTGCCGAGCGTCTTGTTGTCGCGGGCGAATTCGCGCTCGCCCTGAAGGACGTGAATTTCAACCGAGGGCTGCATATCGACGGCGGTAGAGAATACTTCGCTCTTCTTGCAGGGGATGGAAGTATTGCGGTCGATGAGCCTGGTCATGACGCCGCCCAAAGTCTCAATGCCCAGGGACAGAGGCGTTACGTCGACCAAAACGATGTCTTTGACTTCGCCGCTGATAACGCCGCCCTGGATGCCTGCTCCCAAAGCCACGCATTCGTCGGGGTTGATGTCCTTAGAAGGTTCTTTGCCGAAGAAGTCGCGGACCATGGCTACTACCTGAGGCATACGGGTGGAACCGCCTACCAGCAGGACGCGGTCGATATCGCTCTTCTTTAAGCCGGAATCTTCCAAAGCGCGGCGGCAGGGCTCCTTGCAGCGATCCAGCAGATCGGCGGTCATAGCTTCAAACTGAGCGCGGGTCAGATTCATATCGAGATGCTTGGGACCGGAAGCGTCGGCGGTAATGAAGGGCTGATTGATATTGACCGTCAGCATCTGGGAAAGGCCGATCTTGGCTTCCTCGGCAGCGGTGCGGATACGCTGCGCGGAGAGTTTATCCTGACGCAGGTCGATGCCGTTCTCTTTCTTGAACTCTTCAGCGATATAATCGACGATGCGGCTGTCCCAGTCGTCGCCGCCCAGGTGAGTGTCGCCGTTGGTGGATTTGACTTCAAATACGCCGTCGGCAATTTCCAGAATGGAAATATCGAAGGTACCGCCTCCCAGGTCAAAGACCGCCACTCTCATGTCTTCGTTGATCTTATCGAGACCGTAGGCCAGAGCTGCCGCCGTCGGCTCATTGATAATGCGCTTGACGTCCAGACCGGCGATGATGCCGGCGTTTTTGGTAGCCTGACGCTGAGAGTCATTGAAGTAAGCGGGTACGGTAATTAAGGCTTCCTTAACCGGCTCGCCCAGATAAGCTTCGGCGTCGGTTTTGAGCTTCTGAAGAATCATGGCGGAAATCTCTTCCGGCGAATACTTCTTGTCGTCGATATTTACTCGGTAGTCGCTGCCCATGTGCCGCTTGATGGAAGAAATGGTACGGTCGGGATTGCTGACCGACTGGCGCTTGGCCTGAACGCCTACCAGGCGCTCGCCGTCCTTTTTGAAGCCCACTACCGAAGGCGTAGTGCGGCTGCCTTCAGAATTGGCAATGACCGTGGGCTTGCCGCTCTCTAAAAATGCTATTGCGGAGTTTGTAGTTCCTAAATCGATTCCAACAACCTTTGACATATAAACCTCCTCGTCGGCAGGAGACTCAGCTCTTGGCGACGTCTTATCTTTCATTCTTACTGACAGAAGCTTACACCCAAAAGCATAAGAACGGCACTAACACAGTGTTAGAATAATATTAGACTTGCATACTAATAATTTTAACAAATCCCCGTACTCGTACAAAAGCGGCAGCCTCTCCGACAGAGACCGCCGCTCTTCAATTTAAGATATTCAGTCATAACCGCGGGAGGCCGCTTTATCCCTTTAATTCTCAGCGAAATAAAGAAGCTGATTCCCCGCAGCCGACGCCCCGCTCTGAGCTCGGCGCGCCGCTACCAGCCCAGCAGAGCGGTTTCAATGGAAGCGCCGGGGCCCATGGTAATGAGCGTGCCCAAGTCGCCCTCGCGGACCTCGCCTTCTTCGCTCAGCCTTTTCAGAGAGAATAAAACCGAGCAGGAAGAGATATTTCCGTATTCCTCCAAAACGCTGAGGGTATGGCGCAGATCGTAATCGGTAAGCCCCAGATTGACCTTAATGCTGTCTATGACCTTCTTGCCGCCCGAATGGACAAGCCAGCGGCTTATATGGCGCTTCTTCAAATTATGGCGCTCCCAGAGGCGGAAAACGGGCTTATGGATATTTTCGCCCAGGAAATAGGGAATGTCTTTGTCGAGGAAAAAGGCCAGCTTGCCGTTCTCATGATCAAAGCGCATCGTATGCTGAGCTTCTGTGACGATCTGGCTTTCAAAATCAAGAATTCTGGGCAAAGACGGGTCGAGCTTTCCCTTATATTCGCAGCCGGCGGCAATAACCGCCGCCCCGCCGTCGCCGAAAAGCGAGTTGACTACCGCCGTAACCATTTCTTCATTGTTTACATACGCGGCCGAACAGTTTTCCACACAGACCAGAGCGCCAACTTTATCGGGGAACAGACGCAGATAATTGACCAATGGCTGCAGGGCGTTCATGGCCGCGTTGCAGCCCATGCCCACCACGTCGACGCGGCTGATATTTTCCTTTAAATTCAGTTCCTTGGTCAGAAGCGCGCTCATGCCCGGACACAGAAATCCGGTAGAGGTGACGCAGACGATATAGTCGAGTTCCCGCAGCTGCACGCCGCACTTTTTCGCCGCCCCGCCGAGAGCCTCAGAGCCCAGCTTAATTACTCCCCGCAGCTGCTTGTCGGCCAGCTCGTCGGCGCTCTCTTCCGCGATAGCCTCTTCTCCCTGCTCTCCGCCTTCACCGGCGACAGGCAGAACCAAATGGCGTTTTTTGATGTGGCTGTTGGCAAACAGCTTCTGAATCTTTTTATTGCCGACGCCGAAAACTTCGGCTAAACGGGCCTGACTGAAAGAGGTTTCGGGTACCGCCGTTTCTACGGCGATAATACGGGGATCGTTCATATCTGTAAAAAGCTTTCTGCACTAAACGTTAATAATAAATTCATTCTCAATTAAGGGCGGTTTTTCAGCTCATATAACAGAGCCTGAGCGCAGGTCTCAAAGGATTTGCCCGCAGGACTTTCCGCCGCCGCTGAAGCGCAGGCCGCCTTGGCCAGACGCAGAGCCGTAAAATCGGCCGCCGCCGCCCGACTGGCCATTTCTTCCGCCTTTTGCCTCAGCTCCGCTTCCGTAAGCAGATAATTGGCCAGACCGCACTGCACCGCCTCCCGGCCTCCAATAATCCGTCCCAGCATAATCATGTCTTTCGCCAGGCCGGGACCGATCAAAGCCGTCAGCCGGCGGCAGCCTCCGGCAGCCGGTATGAGCCCCAGCGATATCTCCGGAAAACCGAATGAAGCTTTTTCCGTCGCCAGTCTGATATCGCAGGCCAGGGCCAGCTCCGTTCCTCCGCCCCGAGCCGCTCCGCCCACGGCCGCGACGGTCAGCCCCGGCCAGGCGGCCACGCGGTCAAAGAGCTCTCTGGAGCGCAAAGTAAAAGAGTCCTCGGCGCCGCGCCCTCTGAGCTCATCTTTATCGGCTCCGGCACAGAAGAAACGCGTTCCCGCCGAGCCTATGACCAGAACCCTGATAACCCTCATATTCTCTTCGCAGAAGGTTAAAGCCCGAGAAAACTCATTCAAAAGCTCTTCATTGTAGGAGTTAGCCTTTTCCTCGCGGTTTAGGCTGATAAAGGCGACGCCATCCTTCCGCTCAAAAAGCACCAGTCTGCCTGATTCCGTCATATTCCGTTCCAACCGTCCCCGGGCGCAGCCTCCAGAAAAGGCTCCCAGGTCTTTCCCGAGGGCAGAGATACAAAATTAACGCTCCGCCCCTTCCAAACAAAACCGAGCCGCCAGGACCAAAGGGCGATCCCTCTGCCGCGCAGACGCCCCGAAGCTCCGTATTTGACGTCGCCGGCCACCGGGCAGCCCAAATGCGCAAACTGGGCTCTAATCTGATGATGGCGGCCTGTCAGCAGGCTAATCGCCGCCAAAGCTCTGGTCCGGCCCGTTTTCAAAATTCTGTATTCCAGCTCAGCTCTCTTGGCCCCCTCAGTATCGGCGCCGACAATCCGGCTGAGATTGCTCCTGCCGTCTTTAAGCAAATAATTTTCCAATTTTTCCGAGCCGGAGGCCAGCTTCTCGGGACGCTCAAGCAGAGCCAGATAGTATTTGCGGAAATTTCTTTCAGAAATAAGCCTGTTCAAGCGGGCCGCCGCCTCTGAATTTCCTGCAAATATTAAAAGACCGCCTACCGGCCGGTCCAGGCGGTTTAATACAAAAACGCTTCCGAATCTTGCCTGCAGCCACTCCAAAAGAGAAAGAGCCCCGGAAGGATCGGGCTGCGAGGGCATACCCGCGGGCTTAACGGCAGCGATCAGATCTTTGTCGGAAAAAACGACCTGCGGTTCCAAATGCTGAGCCTCAAATAAAAATATACGGCGGCAGGAGCTCAGAGAAAGCTCCGCCGCCCAGTCCCAGAAAACAAAAACTGTTAGTCCTCTCTCAAGGGACGCACTTCGCTGATGCCCGCTTTAACCTCGTCAATTATTCTGTTGGCTTTCCAAGCGGGGATTTCCAGATGCCTGGCAATATTTTCCAGCATCTTCTTCTCGGGAGCGGCCAGATAACCGTCGACTACAGCCATAGCGGCCACCGATTTATAGACCCTCTCGCGCTCGTCCATGGAGCCGACTAATTCTTTTACGTCCAGGTCTCCGTTGGGCTGTTCATTCATCATAGCGGCCAATTCCTTGAGCTCTTCCGGAGAAAAATTCATAGAAGCCGCAAAATGTCCCATAAATTCGCGTTCGGCGTCATCGACTATGCCGTCGGCCCACATCATGTAAACCAAACCCTTCATAGTGGCCATGCTGATATTATCCATCTCAATACAACCTTCTTTCGCAGTTAATAAAAAGCCGTAAAATTTTCTAAACAAAAGAGGTCGTTCCTCTATTAAACTAATCCTGTTTTGCCTTTGCGCAACATCCGCACCTAAAAAGGTTTTAATTATATTACGGCTATAATCCTAAAAATAGCATAATGTATTATAATTCATTAAGAATTATTTTTCAGAAGGGAGCCGGGTTCAATGACCGACTTAAAAAAACTCGGACGAATTTTCGCCGCCCTAATTTTTGTGCTCTCTGCCGCGTTGGCCCTGCCCCTGCAGAGCCTGGCAGGCAAGCCGACAATATCCGGAACGATAACCGTTTACAATCCCGGCGGCTACAAGATGCAGATCCGACGCGACGACGGCGCGGTTAAAACCATAGTTATGCGTCAGGGCTGCCAGTTTATGATGAACGGCCAGAAGGTCTCCTGCAACGCCTTCCGTCCCAATATGAGGGTCTGCGTGCGCATCTGCGGCTCAATTATGGACAACCCTCTGCAGTGCGACCTGGTAGCCGACTATATGTCCTCCAAAAACGTAGTAGCCAGACATGCCGGAACCCCCAATCCCACTCCGGTGGGCGGTTTTGCCAGCACCGGCGGACCGGCCTCAAACATGGCCGCCATTCTGCCCAATATGAGCAATATCACTCCTAACATCTCCGGTCCTCTGGGCTTAGGCGGAAATTTCCCGGTTGACAATACCAACTTCCCTCAGGCCAATCCGGCCAACGCCGCTCAGGGCGCCGATCCCGCCGTCCAGGGCCAGGCTAACGCCGACGCCGCCTTAGCCGATCCCTCCAATCCATACAAGCAGGGAACCGCCGCTCCCGGCGCCATTCAGCCCATCGGAACCACCGTAGGCAAGGGGCAGTATCCCGGCGGCTTTATGCCGGGAGCCGGCAATCCCGCCAATATGGGAATGAACGCTAATCCCTACGATCCCTATGCTTCCAATTCCAACAGCAGTTTATCCTCCATTCTCAATCTCGACGACGACAAGGATAAAGACAAAGACGACGGCTTCATGCGCTCCCCGTCCAACGGTCCCTTCTCTATGCAGACCGCCAACTTCCTGGGCCGCATCATTACCGCCGACGCCAGAACCAGAACCATAACCGTTCTGCCCGACGGACAAAACCAGAATGTTCAGATCATTCTGCCCCAGATGGTCAATCCCGTAAACGCTCAGACCGGACAGCTCGTACAGATAAAGGACCTGCAGCCGGGCATGGCCATCGCGGTACAGGGCTTGGCCAATACCGCAGGCATTATTGAAGCCAGATCGGTAAGAGTGGCCCGATAGACGGCCGGCGCGCAAAGCGGATCGAAGTTCGCAGACTTTCGGTTCAATGTCGGTAAGTTAAGCCTATAATTTGCTAAAAATGGTACATTAACTTGTTTTACCAATGCTTGCAAATGTTTCCCATGTCATTCTGAGCGCAGCGAAGAATCTTTAGAGCATGTTCTGCATGTTTTCGCTATGCCGG
>JAFTAM010000026.1 GCA_017458675.1 bacterium | reverse complement strand
TTACGGGCTTTGCTTATATTACGGCATAGGCGCCAAGGAGGACAGGGAGAGCGGTTTGTATTGGATGAAAAAGTCCGCTTCTCAAGGCGATAAAATGGCTGCAGGCTATCTTCACAGACTGGACTCCAAAGACGTATAAAAGAGTCCGAAATCATAGCCGTCAGCAAAGGAACAATACACAGAAATGTTTTGCTTAAAACAGGATAACTTAAACCTCAAGCTGCCGAACAAAACGGCAGCTTTTCTTTTGCACGTCCGCCCTGAGCTTATCAATATCGAATAAAAGCTGCAGTATGATCCGGCAAAAGGAGCTGCGCAAGAGCCGCAATCGGAAAATGGCCTTCCCTGGCGCTTTTCCAAAAATGGGCAGCGCCTCGCTCCGGCGCAGGCGATGAACTTATGACCTTCGCTTTAAACGGTATTCAGCCGCAAAAACCGCCGAAGCCAGCTATACGCCGCTCAAGGCGAAAATGACAGTTTGCGAAATAATACCGACATAACTCTAATTGGTATGAAAGCATCATAAGCTGCGGCCTTTTATAGCCTTAGGCGCACACAAGTTCCGTCTACGCCAGCTTCTGCAGCATCACGCACTTTTCTATCTCGCCCAAATGCGGACAGCTGCGCCCCTCTTTCGATTCTTTGGCCTGACAAGCTGAGCAGATTTTTTCAATCCGCTCCTCTTTATTGAGCTCTCCGGTGATCGCGCATACGTTCATCACAAAGCCCAAGGGCGAAAAGCCAAAATCGGGCGGGCACGGGTCAACTAAGATACGGCCCTTTTCATACTCCCAAATCCCGGCCATAATCAAGGCCCTGCCGAAATTCTTAACCGACATATTCAGTCTCCTTAAAACATATTGCACGCATTCAAAATCCGCAGTTTTTAAACAAAACGCCTGTTCAGCCGCCGAAACGGCTCCCGCCGTTCAGAGACAATACATATATTCTTATTTCTGCAGTCAGGGCGCATATATAATTTCAAAACGCCGCCCGATTTGTTAAAATTATAACATACTTTACATTGAAAAGCCGGATATTTATGAAGATTGAAACCATTAAAACCGACGCTCTTGCCATGCAGTATTTCCGCTTCGGAACAGGCAGGAAAACCTTTGTGATCCTCCCCGGCCTGAGCGTTAAAAGCGTCATGGATTTTGCCGACGCCGTCGCCGAAGCCTATAAAATCTTTGCCGACGGCTATACGGTCTATGTCTTTGACCGCCGCCTGGACCTGCCGCCCGTATATACAGTCAAAGATATGGCTCTCGACACCGCCGCCGCCTTTGACGCGCTGGGCATAAAAGACGCCTGTATATTCGGCGCCTCTCAGGGCGGCATGATGGCTCAGATAATCGCCGCCGAGCGCCCGGATCTGGTCTGCAGAACGGTCCTGGGCTCGACCTCGGCCAGGCTTGACGAAGTGCATTACCGCCTCTTCGAGCATTGGGCGCAGCTGGCCGACAGCGGAAACTCAACCGAATTATATTTGTCCTTTGCCAAAGAGATCTATCCCCAGAGCTTATTTGCGGAATACAGAGAAACTCTTCTGGCAGCGGCCGCCGGCGTAACCGAAGAAGATATGCGGCGCTTTGCCGTCATGGCCAGAGGAACAAAAGACCTTGATATTATCAGTCTCCTGCCGAAAATAAAATGTCCAGTCCTGGTTCTGGGAGTAGCCGAAGATCAGGTGTTGGGAGCGGAAGCTTCCGAAGCCATTGCCGCCCGGCTGAAATGTCCCATCTTCATGTACTCAGGCTGCGGCCACGCCGCCTACGATACGGCGCCGGATTATAAAGAAAAAATTTTCAGCTTCTTCGAGGCAGAAAATTACCGATAGAGCTTCGGGACGTTTTACGAACGGCCGCCATTATCTTTCTCTTTCGAATGCCAAGGCCGGCGAATCGACTGTTTAACCAATTCATCGTCAAACTCTTCAACTTCGACATATTCTACTTCTTCATCGTCCTCAATATCGTCAAACCAGTAACGCAGAGGCAAAATTTTCTCTCCCTGCTCGCCTCTCATAAAATAACGTATCCTTATGTTTCTGACGTCTTCTGTCATATTTTCATCCTTATACAAACGAAATTATCATCATTAAACATCCGTAATCACTCTGAATCTTCTCTGAGGGATTCGGGGATGGGAATATTATTAGCCATGAGATATTCCCTGACTTTCCGCTTCAAAACAGCGATTATCTCATCGGGAAAAGGCATGCCGTCGCCGCCGAAATTATCGTTGCCAACATACATATTTAACAATTCGGCCTCCGTCATTTCCCTGGGCGACGGCCGCGGTTTTGCATGCGGCGCAATACTGTTTCTGAATTACTTTAAGCTTTTCTTAGCTTGACTTCTGCGCTTATTTGCCATTTTCGCCGTTCCTCCGACAGATTTATTACATATACAGTTACATTTAGTCCGCTTCCGTTTTGTTTATGCTCTGCTCCTTCGCGCGTATTTCCGCAAAGACATACAGTTCGCGTACAGCTCCTCCGGCGCGATGGTAAGATCGTTCTGAAAGCCTATCTCTATTATGCCGTGGCCGCAGTCGTACTGTTCCGCGGGGAAATCGGAAATCTCTGTCGGCCAGCATGCCGTATCGCAATCCAGATACGCCTTCATAAATAAATCAATATCCTCAAGCGGAACAAAGACGTCGTCTCCCCCGTCATACTGCTTAATCAGCGGCCACATATTGTAAACGCCGCGCTTGCCGTCTTCAAATCTGAGCAGCAGGGTGTAGTCGTCCTGAGCCTTCACCTCTCTGACTATCCAGGGCGTTTCTATATACTCGGCGTCACGGTCATGCATAAAGCGTTTGATACTGTAAAATCTGCTGTTTCGTTTTTTGCCGTTCGAACAGTACATCAGCTGTGAAAACATTTTTCCGCATTTCTTTGCCTGTCTTTTTTGCGTTTTCTGGACATAAATAATCTCCTACTCTTAATATAGCACATATATATCTATGTATACACATAATATTGCTATGATTATATTAAGTCAAGATTACTTATTGTTATATCGTTTAAATATAGCTATTATTGCGAAAATAATTATCACATTATGGCTAAAAATATCGCATACAATTATTCACCAACGGGCGAGGCTAGAGGGCAAATGTCAGACCTGACTAATTGCGGCAGGCTCAAAGTTCATCCTCACAGCCGAACAATTAGCCCATAATCAAATAATTGTCAATTACTACTGGACAATTTTTCCTATTTTGTAAAAATTGTCCAGTAGGTTTTCCGCTTATGCGCCGCGGAACGCCTATCCGCTCCGATCCGGGAGGCGGAAGACGGGCGGCGCGGGGGCAGGCCGCCGAACCGGGCTCCGGAGAACCTGCGCTTCACTGCGGGAAGTTCCGTTTGCGGCTAGAATGTCAAGGAGCTTTTTTAAGTATAATTCTGTCGGATAATAGAAAAATGAACATAGCCCTTCTGAACGACGCGCGTTTGCTGTTTATTATGTTTATAGCCGCCGTGGTTTCTACGCTGACAACTATCAGCATAGCCGCGCGGCCTGCCGCCATACGGACCAGGCAGGTGGCCCTGTCCCTGGCAGTTTCCTCGGTATTCTTCATGTTTACCAGGTTCGCCAACCTGTTTTATCTGCCCATTATGGCCACCTATGTAGACAACGCCTCGCGCACCGGAAGGGTCGATCTCCTTTATCAGCAGATCCAGTGGGTCGTTCTGGCCTCGGCTCTGGGCGCGCTTTTTTCCTGGATTATGCTGCCCACCTTTACCGCCGTTTACGAGCGCGGCATTTCCGGCATAAAATCCCGCGGCTCCATGCTGCGCATGATTCTGGCCCTGCCCACTCCCCGAGGCATTAAGGCCATGCTGCAGTGTTTCCATTCTCCCTTTGAATTGAAAAATTGGCTGAAAACGGAGACTCCCGCGCCGAATAATCCCGACGGAGGCGGCGAAACTGCTCCGGCGGGCGAAAAATCCCCGGCCGACGCCGGCGGCGGCGAAGCGCTCAAGCCCTCGCCCATGCCTAAAGACGTTCTGCTCTGGAACATCTTTGCCACCGCCGTCTGGACCGTGGGCGCGCTGGCCGCCCTTTACGTGAGCGCCAAATATCCCGATCTGTCGGCCACCTCGGTACTGCTTTCGGGAGTGGTCAACTCCTTTGCGGCCATCGCCTTCAGCATCTTCGTCGATCCCAAGGCCGCCGTCATCACCGACGAGGCCGTAGCCAAAAAGCGTCCCGACAGCGACGTCATGCGCCTGACCTTCCATTTAGGCATGGGCAATTTTATCGGCGGCCTGCTGGGACTGCTGACCTTCCCCATCGCCATTAAGATCATCAGCTTTGTCACCGAAGAGATCGGCAAGGCTCAGATGGACGAAAACTTATGGCTGGTGGTAGGCTTAAACGTCATCGTTTACTGCCTGATGTGCACCTCGTTCGCCTCCCGCGCCTCGGCGGTCATCACCCGCAGCGTGGCTACCGCCCTGGCCATCTACAACGTCTTTTCGCTGATAACCCGCCTGACCACTCAGGTTTACGCCCCCATTCTGGGCGCGGTCCGCGATTCAGTCATCCAGGGCACGACCGACGCCTCGAGCTTAATACCCATCTTCCGCTGGGTCATCTTCGGCTCCACCCTGGGCGCGCTGCTGGGCTGGCTGCTGCTGCCCACCTTCATTAAAATCTACAATACCGCCATTAAAGCCCTGGAAAACCGGGGCGGCTCGATGGGGCGTCTGCTGACCGATACTTTGAAATTCAGGAACTGGCCCAAGGTATTCGGCTGTCTGTGCAAGCCTACAAATCTGGGCGTAATTATGGCCGATTTAAAGACTATTCCCCAGGGCTTTTTATGGGCCAACGTCATCGTCATCGGCATTCACGTCATCGGCGTTCTGGCCGCCATTCAGGCCGGCGCCGTGCTCTCGGGAACACTGGCCCGCACCGCCACTCTGCTTTCGTCGGTAATTAACGGCGTGGCCACCATTCTGGGCAGCCTGGTAGTCGATCCCACCGCCGCCAAAATCACCGACGAAGCCGTCGACGGCAAAAGGACGCTCCATCAGGTTGAAGCCATGGTGCTCTTCCTGACCTTAGCGACGGTAATAGGCACGGTAATTTCTCAGCTTCTCTTCATTCCCAGCGTCAAAATCATCATTCTGGGCGCGGAAATCTTAAACTATATTATCTATTAAAAATATAGATTCTTCGCTGCGCTCAGAATGACAGAATGGCTCGGTTATGCCTTTATTGTCGCCCCTGAGCCTGCCGAAGGATCTTTCATGTAAAAGAGCATAGATTCTTCGCCTCGCTCAGAATGACAGAATATTTGCCATCCTGAGCCGCCGTCAAAGAATTATACAATTAAAGGTACAAATAAATGGCCGTAAAAACCAACGTCATGCGCATCCTGCAGCAGCAGAAAATACCCTTCAAGGAACATACAACCAAGGCCGATCCCTCTCTGAGCGCCGATATGATCGCCGCTCTGCTGGGCGAGGACCCGGCCCGCTTCTTTAAAACTCTGGTCACCGTCGGCCATTCCGGAGAGCATTACGTCTTTATGGTCCCGGCCCCGGCTTCGCTCGATCTCAAGAAAGCCGCCAAAGCCGTCGGTGAAAAATCCATAGAGATGATCGCCCAAAAGCAGCTTCTGCCGCTGACCGGCTACATCCACGGGGGCTGCTCGCCCATAGGCATGAAAAAAGCCTTTAAAACCGTAATCGACGCAAGCTGCAGCAATTTTAAGACAATTATCTTCAGCGCCGGCAAGCTGGGCTGTTTTGTGGAAACGGACAGCCGTCTCCTGCCCTATGAAACCGCCGATATCAGCGCTTACTGAAAAAAAAATGAGCCGCCCGCAGCGCTGCAGGCGGCCTCTCAGCACGCTCTTGCTCAAAAACTTTATTCAAGCTCCATCAAGCCGTCGACGATCTTATTGATAAAGCGCTCTTCCAAATTTTCGCCGGCAAAGCTGTAATAGGAGCCGGGACGCCAGTCGGAAATCCAGCGGGAACGGAAGGAAAAGCCCTCCTCTGAGCCGGCCTCATAGATCTCCACCGTACCTCTTCCGTAAAGCATGCTGCTGAACTCAACCTGCCTGACCCCGGCCGGAATATCTCCCACGCCGCCGGCGCAGCCGAAAATTTTAATAATGCCGCCCATGCTGTTGTCGTAAGTTAGCACGTAGGAAGCGCCGCCGGGAGCAAACATATCGGTTTCGAGCTTAGTCAGCTCAAAGCCGTCGCCCATATCAAAATATACAAAAGCAGGAAAAGGCAGAGCCTTGAGCTGCGACATCTGCTGTTCGTCCATAATTTACTCCCTCGCGAATAGGCTAATTATAACTGAGCCGTCCATGCAGCTTTCTGCTTTCGCCCAAAACTGTAAACAGCCTTTCATATTAAGAAAGATTCTTCGCTCCGCCTTAATTTCAACTGAAGAGGCCGCTCATAATGATTATGCCGGGCGGCTCTTCGGAATAACGGCGCCAAGCATGCGCTCAGTCAAAGACCGCGCGGCTTTCGCTCCTGAAGCCAAAGCATAACCGCCGTTTTTGCCGAAAAAAACTGAACGGCCAGCCGCCGTTATCGGCTTATACATGGCTTGTGACCGTAAAAGCGCCTCTTGACAGCGAGCAGAAACAGGCGCGTTCAAAATGACACTTGCCGGAGCTGTCGCTCTTTACGTTGCAGCGCCTGAAAATTATCTTTTTGATTTTCGCAAAGGTCTCTTCTTCGGTATAAAGCGGACCCAGCATAAGTAAATTGCGGTCCCTCACGCAGACCTTAAAGAAAGTCGGAATATTCAGGCCGGCGGTTTTGCAGACGCCCACAGCCAGACGGGCGTCCAGTCCCAGCGAGCCTGCATCCTCGCCTAATACAGCCACTATATCGTCAATCCTGTAAACGTCAAAGCGTCCTCTCAAACGCTCCAGATCTCTCTGCCAGCGTTTTTTAAGCGCCTCCTCCGTCCAGCCGCCGTTTTTCAAATCGCCTCTGAGAATGTTTTCGCAGTGATAAGCGCAGCGCACGGCAAAGACTGGATAGACGTCATCCTTGGTATGCTTGGCGTTAATGCGCTTAAGGTCGTCCATGTAAGGGAACCAGCCGTTAAAGGCCTTATCGTAAGCGAGCGAATTGGCGTCGAAAACAAGACCGCTGTTATTATAATCTTTGCTGGAGAATTCCAGCATCGCCGCAGCGTCGTCGCCGGAAACCTGACGAACCTGCTCGCGCCTGTCAAAAAACAGATTATAGCGCTTAGCCATCTCAGTTTCAACAATGCTGTGAGGATCGATGAAAATATTGGGAATACGTCCGCTGTATTTGATAAATTCACCGCTTCCGGCGTCGGAAAGCTTGGCGAAACGCAGACAGACCGCCGCCTCCTCGCCGCAGCGGCATCTGGAAAGGCGCGTTCCCGGAGGGCTGAAGACCAGCCTGGCCCTTCTGAGAGCTCCTTCAGGAGCGGCGTTTAAATCGCTGCAGTCGTAAAAGACCTCCTTTTTTCCCGGCACATTGACCGTATAGCCGTGGCGTCCGGGCACAAAGCGCACCGTCACCAGACCGGTGCCGCTGAAGCTGTCGGCCAGCTGCCAGACCTTCTCAGCCTGCTCCAGACTGTCTGCGCAGTGCTTGGCGCATTCGCGAATTACCGATTCAGGATACTTGTTTTCATAAAATCCTACCGTGAGCTTGTCAGCCAAATCGAGCTGAACCTTGGAATGCTCGTTGGAAACGTATAAAATTCTGTCGTTTTTGCCGCCCAGCCTGAGCTCGGTATTATAGCCCAGCTTATCGAGTATCTCTTTGATGGTGCGCTTCGCCAGCTCGGTAAAAACCGACCAGTCCACCCAAAAATTCGCGCTGTATTTAGCCATACCGTGCAGGCGGCAGAGCTCAATCTCCTGCATAAATTCATCTAAATCGGCGTTTAATACAAAATATTCTCTCCCGCCGCTCTCTTCAAAACGGCTATTCTCGGTACCGACCTCCGCTTCAGGGACAATCTCCAAATACGTAACTCCGCCCGCCTCCTGCAATTCTTCGTCATAGCTCTGCCCGCAGGCCAGAGCATCGTATCTGGACTTCAGCATGTTGCAGGCGAAGCGCAGCGGAGAGCTGCGCCGTCCGAAAGCCTGAAAAAACAGATCTTCTCGGTGCTTCAAAGAGGAAAATTCTCTGAAAACATCTATAAAGACGTTCGGCCCGAACTCTTTGGCCGCTTCTTCGCCATCTTCCACTTGAGTACGGGAAACGCCGGCTTCCTTATCATCCGCATTGCCTTCCGGAGAAAGCTGCTTCTCCTGCTCGCCTTTCTTTTCAATCTGAACCTTATACCCGCTTCCGTCCAAGCTTGCTCCGGCCTCAGCGGACTCCGACATACCTTCTGCCTCCGCTTCTTCCAGACTGCGGCGGGCTTTAATTAAATTTATATATCCCCAGCCGCGCACCAGACGCTTGTCGTTTAAGCGCGCCAGCTCTAAACAGACATCCGCGCCCGGCCAGTCATAGAAAATATGCATGGCGGCGTAACGCATGTTGTTGGCTAAAATAGGCTTTCCGCAGCCGCTGCAGTACTCGGAAACCAGCTCAGAAGTTTTGCTGACCATAACAGCTGTCAGAGAATCCAAATCTGAATTGCGGGACAAAGGAAGATCCTGATTAGAGAAGGTAAATTTCTGACACTGAGAACACCACCAGGCGCAGGTCAGCGAAACTTTGTCGCCATCCTCACTAAAATGAATGCTGTCAAAATTCTTCAGCTTCTCAAAACGCTCGGCGTTCAGGTAAACATGAGCGTCGACAAAAAGGGGACGATCCTCGCTGACTCCGTGCAGATTCAAATTCTCGTAATGCCATTCCGGCAGCAAATTGTCATATATATTGTCGTCCCAGTGCAGGTATGAATTGTATTCTGAGCTCACCCACGATTCGGGATCGGAAAGAGAACCGACGACGTTCCTGATGCAGCCGGGCAGATTAGCCTTGCCGTAAGGGTTTTTAAACACGTCCAAAGCGAAGCGCCCCGCCTCAAAGCAAAAGTCTCCGTTGGGCATCGCATATTTGACCGTCAGCTTTCCGTCGGCAAATTCAGCGGTCCAATCGCCGTAATAATTCACGCACTCCGCAAGATAAAGACCTACCACGACGGAGAGCGCTTCGTCGGTAAAGCAGCGCTCCGGCCTGATAAGATTGCAGCGCATCTCCTCCAGTTCGTTTAAGCCTTTGCTGACCTTATTGCCCTTCTGCAGAAACTCCAGCATCATATCGACGAGTCCCAGCTTAGCGAGCTCCGGCCCCTTAATGGAAACATGCTTATCCAAATTCGCGTCAAAATACTTTTTATAACAGAGCATATTGAAGCGCCGGCGCTGAGTGGGCATTTCAAACATGCTCCAGACACAGGGCGCTTCTGAGGCATACATGGGCAGCTTGTCTTCGCCGAATACGATCAGACGCGCTTTATTCCAATCCTTAAGCAGCAGATTGGCCAGTTTCAGACGCCCCTGGGGCGAAGAGATCTGTTCCTTTTCATCTCTGATTAAAATACAGGGCAGATTGCCGATAATAACCTTAGCCAGATAACTGACCTTCCCGTATTCGCTGTCTATCGTGCCGGAAGCGCCGACTATATCAAAATAATCGCCGGTATCCAAGAGAAATTTTTTTACCAAAGGATGCTGAGAATCGTAAAACAGCTCCGAATTGTGGTGAATTTTTACGGAACGCTTGCCCAAGGTTTTAGTCGAAACCTTTACCTTGTCCGCTATCATTAGCTTTTCAGGCTGCGTTTTGCGCGCTTCGTAGACGCTGTCTTCCGAGATATCCGCCGATAACCGGGAAATATTATTATCTTCTGCCATACCCGTTTTACCTCACAGTACCTTGGATACTATTATTATGAGAGACATAATGACAAAGACGACGCCTAGTGCAAGAACTAAAAAATTATAGACGCTGCAGAAATCGTCGCTGACATACTGGCCTAAAAAGACCCACTCGTCATCCTTGGTCTGACGTATGCGGTAAAGGCCGAAATACCAAATCGGAATAAACATGACGGTCCAGCGCAGATGAGCGTTGAAGCTCCGAGTTACGCTGTCATAATCGCGCAGACGGCCCAGACAGGCGCCGAAACCCATGCGGTTCAGAAGCTTGGGAGGATTTTTAATAGGAAGCAGTCCGCGCAGAACTCTGGCCATCTCGACATTATAAACGGCTTCGTCAAGCTTGGCGCCCTCCTTTTCAGAGCTCACGCAGAGACGAACCTTTTCCAGTGTTTCCACGGCGTCGGCATATTTATAATGGGCGGTCATCTCCTTGGCCTTTTCAAAAGCCAGCAGCAGATTGGCCTTATCTCTGATATAGTTGCGGCCTATAGCGTCCTGAGCTCCGTTAAGCACGTCGTCAGCATTTTTAGAAGCGCCGGCCTCACCTAAGCCTTTCCTCTTATTCATATAGCGTTCATAGCTCAGAAGCTGGCGGATGTAATCTCTGTGCTCTTTAATAACATTCTGAGCGTTCTCGGCCTTGATTTCAGCCTCCGCAATGCCTTCAAACTGCGGCGACAGACTGGCCGTCATGTTCGTCTGCAGAGCGAAGCCCTCTTCTCCGTCGGCGACAATTACCGATAAATAATTGCATTCAAAGCAATGGTTCCACCAGCGGTTGGCCTGCTGAAGATCGCGCTCGGCTTCCTCGCTGCCGCGCATGTTTTTATGGTAGCGCATGTGATGCAAAATTGCCAGATTGTGGCAGGCAGAAGCCTTTTCCTTAACAGAAGCCTTATCCGAAAAGCAGGTTTGAGTCCAGATCTTTATCGCTGCCTCAGTACTGCCTTCGCCGAGTTTTTCCCAGGCCTGCCGGTCGCTGTCAGAAATAACATGGGGCCAATAGATGCGGGCGGCAAATCGGTTAATTTCGCCGCGCAGGTTCTCCAGAGCAGCGTCGGCCTCTTCCTGGGAAGGGATCTTAAGTTCCAGCCAGGGATAGCTCGCCGCAGCGATCTTATCGCAGAGACTTTCTTCGGCGGGCGAAAAGAATGGGTTAGACTCCTTTTCAAGCCTTAGGCGCTGCAGCGTCTCCCGCATTCCGGCAGCGGCCTCCTCTATCTGCGGAAGCGCCGCCGACGCGTAAAGGCCTAAAATTCTGAAATGTGAATTTTCGTAAGGTGAAACAAACTCCAAAGCAACCGACCCCTTGATTAAAAAATCAGCAAAAAAATCTTAAAACGGCATGATCACACGCACAATTTCCGCGTCTCTCTCGCAGGTACGCAGCCTTACCAGCCCGCCTCCGGGCAATACGCAGGCTTCTCCGTACACCAGACTTTCCGTACTTCCGGCAAAATCTATATCAAATTCGCCCTTGGTGCAGACCAAAATTTCTGAGCCGTGAGAATCCGGAGCCTGCCAGATACACTCTGAGCTGCATTGGCAAACCGACGGTTCAGCCGAAATGTGAAAATTTAACAGCTCCATGCGGAAATAATCGGTCACGGCTAAAATTTTGCCCACCGGCGCCGGATAGATAAAATTCTTCTGATAGACGCCGCCGCTTTTATGGCTTTCCAGCCTCTTCTCATGGCGCCTGTTCATAACGTATTCGGCTTCCCGCAGATGCAGATCTCTGGCCCTGCCGTCCAGTCCTAAGCGATCCCAATCGTAAAGCCTGTAGGTAATATCGCTGTTCTGCTGCACCTCCAAAACCGTAATGCCCGGGCCCAGAGCATGGATCATGCCGGCCTCAATTAAAAACGAATCGCCGCACTCCGGTTTTACGAACTTCAGATGCTTGACAATATGCGGTCCCTTGGCGCTCAGCAGAGCTCCTACAGAGACGTCGGGCTCCTTGTCCAGAATAAGCGAAGCTCCGTCTTTGACATTCGTAACATACCAGGCCTCAGTCTTTCCGGAGGCTGCTCCGCCGCTCAGCTTTTCCGCGCTCTCGTCGTCAGGATGAACCTGCACGGAAAGCCAATGCTCCGCCTTGAGCCATTTAATGAGCAAAGGAAACTCAAACGCTTCTTTCATGCCGCTTACGTCGCAGCCCTTGGGGAAAAAGCTTTCCGGATAGCGCAGGCATAATTCATTCAGAGTAAGCCCCGCATAGCATCCGTTTTTTACCGGCAGCTTTCCAAAAACACACCAAACCTCGCCTATTAAACCGGACGTTTCCGCAATATCGGCGCACAGCTCAGAAAGGCCCCTGCCTCCCCATACCCTTTCTGCCAAATAAGGTTTAAATTTAAGCGGATACAATTTCATAACAAATTTTAAGAATTCATTTTAAGAAATATGTAATCCTTCCCCGCTCCCTATTTTCGCCTGATAACCGCCGTTTAAAACTGCCGCCGCAGTCACGGCGCCGAACCTCTGCTGAATGCAGAAGCGCCTCCCTGACAGACTAGCCGCCTCCTAAGATCTTCCGGAGCCGCCCCCCTTGTCATTGAAAGCGCAGCGAAGAAGCTTTCAAACATGTTCCGCATGTTTTCGCCATGCCGGTTTTGCACTTCGCTGCGCGGCTGCATTCGGCTCGGACGTTCGCTTCAGCGCAGAACAAAGTCTGTGCAAAGCATGTATTCCGAAAGCCTGTTTTGCTTAACTTACCGACAGCGGCGGTCCCTGCGGTATTTTTTCTGTAAGCTCAGCGCCGCTCAGCCGCTTCTGAACTTTTTGAGGCGGCTAACTCGTACATTGAATAAGCTGCAGACAGTAAAACCTGCGCAGATGGTGAAAAGGCCTTATCTTTTCTGAGCATTTGTTATATAATTACACAAATTTTCCGGAAGGAAGCGTTTATGAAAAACAAATTCAAATTTTTCGCCCTTTTAATGGGCCTCGCCTTGCTTTTCTCCGTCTGCTCGGGCTGCCAGGCCAGCGTGGCTGAAAAAGCCGACCCCGCCGAAGTCAAAGAGATCTCTCAGAGCGGACAGGGCAAATACGGCAAAATGCCCCGCATATCAGCCACGTCGTTCGACGGCAAAATCTTCGACACCGACAGCGGCGCTATGAAGGGCAAAGTCTTTATTATTGATATCTGGGCCTCCTGGTGTCCGCCCTGCCGCGAGGAAATCCCCGGCTTTATTGAGCTTCAGAAGACATACGGTCCCAAAGGCCTGCAGGTTATAGGCATTTCCTGCGACAGAACCGATAAGGATCACAGCAAATATGCAAAATCCGCCGGGATTAACTATCCTTCAGTCATGGCCGATAAGATTCCCGACATCATGCAGCAGATCGAAAAGCAGATCGGCGAAGTCAATGCCATTCCTACAACCCTCGTAGTCGATAAAAAAGGCAATATCGTCTTTATGCACACCGGCTACGCTCCCAGAGAAGCCTTTGAAGAGATAATCAAAAAGCAGCTTTAAAGCTCTTGAACCGCAGCTTTCTCCTAATAAGCCGGACTTAAATCCGGCTTTTGTTTTTTCACCCAAAAAAACCGCCTGAGCTCAGGCTCAGACGGCTCGGCGGTTTAAGGCTCAAGAATTAGAGGTAATACTTCTTAATCACCGCTAAAGTCTTGTCGTCCAACTCATAGACCAGAGGCTTGCCGGTAGGAATTTCGACTCCCATAATATCTTCGGTTCCGATATTCTCAAGATATTTAACCAAAGCGCGGATGCTGTTGCCGTGAGCGGCGATGATGCACTGCTTGCCTTCGAGAAGAGCGGGCTTGATATCGGAATTCCAATATTCGACGGCGCGATCGACCGTATCGAGCAGGTGCTCGGTCAAAGGAAGCTGCTCGGGAGTGAGATCCTTGTATTTAGGATCGTTGCCGGGATAGCGGGGGTCGTCCTTAGTCAGTGAGGGAGGACGCACATCGGCGCTGCGCCGCCAGATATGGACCTGCTCGGCGCCGTACTTCTGACGGGTCTCGTCCTTGTTGAGCCCCTGCAGAGCTCCGTAATGACGCTCATTGAGACGCCAGCTGTACTTGACGGGAACATCCTTCTGGCCCATAGTTTCCAGAATAATGTCCAAAGTGTGGTTTGCGCGCATCAAAACCGACGTAAAAGCCAAATCAAACTTAAAGCCGTTCTCCTTAAGCTTAAGCCCGGCTTCCTCAGCCTCTCTGCGGCCGTTGTCGCTCAAATCGACGTCGGTCCAGCCGGTAAAGCGGTTTTCCAGATTCCATACGCTCTGGCCGTGGCGCACCATGACAAGTTTCATAACCTGAACTCCTGTTTTCTAAAAATCAGCCTTGACTTTACCACCTCCGAAGCGGAAAACCTGCCTGACAGACCGTCCCGCTGGCTAAGATTCTCAGCTTGAACTGAAAAAAAAACGGCAGTAAAGCTTCCGGCTCCGACAATCCCGGTAAACCTGACGCTTTCCAAACCAAACTGCTGAACATGCCGTTTCCGGCAGACCTTTACATCCTGCGGTGCGGACGCCTCTGCCCGGACGCGGATTTATGCAGGAAGGAAACCCTCAAAGGTAATTTTCCTATTTTTCCAGAATAGAGATCAGCGCAGTTTTTGCTTTACGGTGCAGCCGGCGCCGAAAACCGGCAGCCAAATAATACTCTACAGGAGCCTATTATGAGAATAGCCATAGGAACTACCCGCGGCGTAGTAGTCCTCAAAGAAGGAAAGACGGAGATGGACACCTGGATGCTGGTGTCTCACGCACATCAGGCCAGAAACATTCAGGCGCTGCTGACCGATCCTCAGGGTTCCATACTGGCGGCCTCCTCTCAAGGTTCCATCCATAAGACCAAAGACGGCGAAAACTGGATGACCGCCCCCGATACTTTGGAAGACGCCAAGATTACGGCCATAAGCTGCCATCCCAAGGCGCCCATGGTGATGTACGTAGGCACTCAGCCGCCGGCCGTCTATCTGAGCAAAACCGCAGGTCTGCGCTGGCAGAAGCTGCCCGCCTTCAGCAAGCTGCCCAGCTCCGAGAACTGGACCTATCCCGTTCCCCCCTACCGCGCCTCGGTCACCAAGCTGCGTCAGCATCCCCTTTATCCTCACGTGGTATTCGCGTCGGTTGCTTCGGGCGGCTTTATGGGCTCGCTGGACGGCGGCTTAACCTGGACCGAACGCCCGGTAAGCGTCGGCAAGGAAGTCAACGACTTTGCCATTCACGCCCTCATGCCCACCCGCATCTTCGCAGCCACCTCTACCGGACTTTTCCGCTCTCTGGATTTAGGCTCCACCTGGGAGCAGATCACCCATGGCCTGCCCTACACCTTCGCCCGCCGCATCTGCATAGCTCCCTACAATCCCAACCTGATTATGGCCGGCTTAAGCCAGATGCGCGAAGATTCAGGCGCTCAGATTCTGCTCTGCTCCGAGGACGGCGGCGAAACCTGGCACGTCAAAAACGTAGGCCTGCCCTCGCTTAACAATCAGCGCATCACCTCGATTTCAGCGGTCGGCGAAAAGACCTTCGCTTTCTCCACCGTCACCGGCAACGTCTATCTGACCACCGACGGCGGCGATCTCTGGCGGGCTATCTACCTGAGCGACCACACCATCAACGTCATTCAGCTTCTTCCTAAATAAGAATCAGCCGACAGTCCGGAATATGTCTAAACCGCTTCTGTCAAGAGCAATTTTTCGCGCCGCAGCCGGTCTTATAATCGGCTGCGTTTTGATGAGTTCTGCCTGCAGGCAGGATCCCGGCGAAGCCGATGAGCCCAATAAACCGCCCGTTGTTTCAGCTCCGTCGCGGCAAGGTTCGCCCGGACCTCAGCTCTCCGTTACAGCCGATACGCCTTTGAAAATTGACGCTGTTCACGTATCTCCGCAAATTAAGGAAAGTATTCCCGAAGCGCCCTTGGAATGGGCCAAGGAGATCGTTTGCCAGCTTGGCGAGAATTACCGCAAAGCCGGACAGCAGAACCCGCAGAAGAGCTTTACCGTCGCCAAAGCGGAAATTGCCGGGCTTGCTCCCCTGGAAACCGGAAGCGCCGCTCTGAATCACGATATCGTTATGTATCGCCTCAAATGGCGTTTATATGCCGATCATCCTGAAAATATGATTATGCAGTCCGGCCTGATAATCGAAAACGGAGCTCTTACAGAAAAGAGCTGCGAGGGAGATACCTTCCTGATTTTAGTCCGCTTCTGCGGCGATACGCCCGAGGACGTGTGGGAGCGGATAAATATACTGACCTCAGAGCAAATTAAGGCAAAATACAGCCTTCCAGTCTTGCTGGAAAAATACGGAAGCCCCTATACGGCCGCCTGCATGGAGGAATTTTCCGCCTGGAAGGCGCAGGGCGGAGAAATCCCCGTCAAAGGCGCACGGTCAGAGCGTTGATTCAGTCTCCGGCCGCGGCGGCAGACGCTTGAACGGCGCTGTCCGATACTGTGCAGATTATTCTGACGCCGCTCCGTTCATCTGCACAGCCCGGCCGGACTGTGCTGAACGCAGGAAAAGGCTCTGCACAGCCGAAGAAACATCTGAGCGACAGATTATTTGCCTAAAAAGAGGCTTAATTTATGGCCATAGAGAAAATACAGCTTTAAGCTTTTTAAGCAAATTTTTTTTGTGCAGGTGAATTAAATGTCGGTTTTACGTCCCTTCTGTGCTCTGCGTCCCGCTCCCGAGTATATAGATCAGGTTGCCGAGGTGCCCTATGACGTCGTAGATCGCCGCGAAGCCGCCGCTTTGGGCGAAGGCCATCCTCTCAGCTTTATCCACGTCTCCCGGGCCGAGATCGATCTCCCCGACAGCGTAGACGCTTACGATCCCGCCGTTTACGCCAAGGCTGCGGAGAATCTTCAGAAGCTCCGCGATAAAGGCGTTCTCATTTTGGACGAAACTCCCGCCGTCTATATCTATCAGCAGCAGATGGGCGAGCATATCCAGACCGGTATTGCCGCCACCTTTGCCGTAGACGAATACGACGCCAACCTCATCAAGAAGCATGAGAAGACCCGCAAGGCCAAGGAAGACGATCGCACCAACCACATTATTACCACTCACGCCCAGACCGGTCCGGTCTTCCTGACCTACCGCGCCCGTCCGGAAATTGATAAAATCGTCAACAAGGTCCTGGAAGGCGAGCCTCTTTACAGCTTTACCGCCGCCGACGGCATCCGCCACACCGCCTGGAGGCTGACCGACTGCGACGCCTTGGTCGCCGAATTCGCCAAGATCCCCGCCATGTACATCGCCGACGGCCATCACCGCGCCGCCTCCGCCAGCCGCACCCGCGCCAAGCTGCGCTCCGAAAATCCCGGCTGGAAGGGGACGGAAGCCGCCAACTTCTTCCTGGCCGTGGCCTTCCCCGACGACCAGCTCAAGATCATGGCCTATAACCGCGTCGTCGCCGATCTGCACGGACACGGCGAAGCAGAATTCCTCAAGGAAATCGCCAAGGTCGCTCCCGTGACGGAAAACGCCGCTCCCGCTCCCGAAAAAGACGGCTTTGTCAGCATGTACCTCAATAAAAAGTGGTACTCCGTCGACCTCAACGCCCTTAAAGATAAGGCCCCCACCCCGGCTTCCAAGCTGGATGCGGCTATTCTGCAGGAGAACATCCTGGCCCCCATCCTGGGCATAGGCGATCCGCGCACCGACGAGCGCATCGACTTCGTGGGCGGAATACGCGGAACCGGCGAACTGGTTAAAAGAGTTGACGAAGGCAGAGCTGCGGTCGCCTTCTCTATGCGCCCCGTCTCCTTAAAGGAACTCATGGACATTGCCGACGCCGGCGAAATCATGCCTCCCAAATCGACCTGGTTCGAGCCCAAACTGCGCGATTCCATTGTAAACCACGCTTTATAGCATATTAACTTCCGGCGGCTGTAAAATATCTGCAGCCGCCTTTTTATTTCTCAATAAGGAGCAAAAAGCACAATTATGAAATGGCTTAAAGACAGCGAAGAAAACGTCATCCTGACGATGGTTCCCGGCGATAAAATTAAAGAGTGCATCGAAAAAACCGCTTTGGAAGCGGGACTGGTTTCAGCTTCCGTAGCCGGCATAGGCGCGGTGGAAAATCCAGTCGTCGGCACAGCCGATCTGCTCAGCGGCGGTTATATTACCAAAGAATTTAAAGGAATCTGGGAGCTTATCAATATAAACGGCAACGTAACCGTTATAGACGGCAAGCCGATGGCCCATCTCCATGTAGCTATCGCCAATCCCGAATGCGAAGTGCGCGGCGGGCACCTCTTTGAAGCGGCTATCGGCGTAACCGCCGAAATAGTTCTGACCAAGCTCAATACCGAACTTAAACGCAGCCCCTCTCAGCGCTTCCCCAACATCAAAGTCTGGGATATTTAAGCATCTTCAGGACAAAAACCGGACGCTTCCGCCCGGCGCTGCCGTTATGAAATTCCTCCGTATATTGACTTTTTCTGTCCTTTTATATATATTGAAGGCGTCAGAACAATTATGCGGGGGGATTTTTCATGGAAGCAAGCAGCGCTGAACAGCGCCGTTTTTATGAGTGGTTTCGGACTCTCAGACCGATAGACGATTTTATGTTTTTGATGTGCGCTGAAGACATTGAATGGTGTCAGGAAGCTCTGCGCGCACTTCTCAATGACGACAAGCTCAAAGTGCTCGAAAGCCGAACTCAGCACCTTATTTCCTATCCACGCCGGCGTTCGGTTATCCTGGACGCCAAATGCCTGCTGAAAAACGGACGCCATGTCAATATCGAGGTGCAGAAGTCCGATAACGACGATCACCAAAGACGGGTGCGCTATCACGCTTCGGCCCTTACCGTAGCCTTAAGCAAGCCAAACTGCAAATTCAAGCATATACCCGACGTCTGTGTAATTTACATTTGTGAATTTGATATTTTTAAGTGCAATGCCGTCCTATACCCTGTCCAGAGAGTATTGCAGACCGACGGCAGAGTATTGAACAACGGTTTTCAGGAAATATACGTAAATGCATCCGGCCGGGACGACACCAAAGCCTCGGAGCTGATGCGCCTATTTACGGAACGCTGCGCCTATAATGACGCGGACTTTCCCAAGATATCGGCTGTAAAGCGCGAATATGCAGAAGATCCGGAAGGCGGTGAAGAAAAGATGAAAGCTGCATGGGAAAAAATCGGAAAAGAACTTTTTGCCGAATCTTTAGCTGAATGCAGACAAATCAGCGAAGCTGTCGGCGAAGCGAGAGGCGAAGCCAAAGGCAGAGCTATCGGCGAAGCGCAGGGAAGAGCTATCGGCGAAGCGCAGGGAAGAGCCATCGGTGAAGCGCAGGGAAGAGCCATCGGTGAAGCGCAGGGAAAAAGCAAAGGAAAATTTTCGGCTTTGGCCGAGCTGGTTAAGGACCAGCTTTTATCTTTAAGTGAAGCCGCCAGACGCATGCAGATGTCCGAGGATGAATTTCTCAGGCAAATGGAATTGACCGAAGCTTAAGCTCCTAAGGTTTTCGGATGAAAACTCTGCAGCGAAATACAGAATACTCGGAAGGCGGTGAGGAAAAGATGAAAGCTGCATGGGAAAAAATCGGAAAAGAAATTTTTGCCGAATCTTTAGCTGAGTGCAGACAAATCAGCGAAGCTATCGGCGAAGCAAAAGGAAAAGCTATCGGCGAAGCCCAGGGAAGAGCCATCGGCAAAGCCCAGGGAAGAGCCATCGGCGAAGCTCAGGGAAAAGCCAAAGGAAAATTTTCGGCTTTAGCCGAGCTGGTTAAGGATCAGCTTTTAACTCTGAGCGAAGCCGCCAGACGCATGCAGATGTCCGAGGATGAATTTCTCAAGCAAATGGAGCTGGCTGAGATATAAACAGCTTTTGCATCAATGTCATAAAGTTAAGGCTATAATTTGCTAAAAAATGGCACATTAACTTGTTTTACCAATGCTTGCAAATGTTTCCCCTGTCATTCTGAGCGCAGCGAAGAATCTCTTTGCAGCGAAGAATCTCTTTATACTCTTCAAGCCCGCGGCCGTTTTCCATCAGCACAGCC
>JAFTAM010000025.1 GCA_017458675.1 bacterium | reverse complement strand
TCCGAAAGCTTTTGCAGGGTTTCCTTTTGCAGCTTAGGGCTGCGGAAGCGGGACAGCACGTCGATGTTTACCGGAAAATTGGCGAAGCGCTTGAGCATGGTGTAATAGTGCTGCTGGGCCAGGATGGTGGTGGGAGCCAGCAGCGCCACCTGCTTGCCGTCCATCACCGCCTTCATGGCGGCGCGGAGGGCTACTTCCGTTTTGCCGTAGCCCACGTCGCCGCAGATCAGGCGGTCCATGGGCCGGCAGCTTTCCAGATCGGCCTTGACCTCGCGTATGGCCCGCAGCTGATCGGGAGTCTCCTGATAGGGGAAGGCGTCCTCCATTTCATGCTGCCACTCGTTGTCGGGAGGATAAGCATAGCCTTTGGCTTCGGCGCGGGCCGCGTAGATTTTTACCAGTTCTTCGGCGGCGATTTTAACGCGTTCGCGGATCTTGGCCTTGGTCTTTTTCCATTCGCCGGTTCCCAGCCGGGAGAGTACCGGCAGCTTGTCTTCCAGACCCTCGTATTTCTGAATTAAATCCAGCTGATCGACGGGAACCAGGAGGCTGTCGCCTTTGGCATATTCGAGTTTGACCATGTCGCAGGAAATTTTATCTATAGTGACGTTCTGAACGCCGGCATAGCGGCCTATGCCGTGCTGCAGATGAACTACCAGATCGCCGGGAGTCAGCTCGTCGAGGCGCAGTGAGGAACCATTTTTTTCGGCGTTTTTGCCTTTGCGCCGCCGCAGGCGCTGTCCGATAATTTCGCGGTCGCTCAGAACTTCCAGCCAGCCGTCGTTCAATTTTACCCGCCAGCCTTCGTTGGCAAAGCCCTGAAGAACGAGGATCTGTCCGGGCTTAAGCGCTGAGTCTGCCTGGGTTGTAAAGTTAAAAATGCCGTTTTCCTTCAGCAGTTCCTGAAGGCGCAGAAACTGCGAGGTTAAAATGACGGCGCGCCGCCCCTCTTTATGCCATTGAGGCAGAGCTTTAATGAGTCCTTCGACTTTTTCATTAAAGGGAATAGCCGTTTCCATTCCCAGCTCGAAGCCGCTTTGGGGCTCGGAAAGCCCGTCGGACGACCAGGCGGAAACCGACAGCTGCCGGAAAGGAGAAAGTAATTGTTTAATATGCTCCCAGGCGGGATTGGATTCGTCGTCCTGACAGAGCAAAGCGTCGCCGTCGGCGTCGGTAAAGTCCTGCAGCCATTCCTGGGCGGCCAGTCTGAGCTGCACGGGCTCGTCCAAAACCACCAGCGCGTCTGGGAATTTATCGGTGAGATAATCGGTGATTAAATTGCGGCCGTCCTCCTTGTCCTGAGTTTCCCGGGCAGGCAGCAGAGTCATTTCCGGAAGTTCCTCATGGGAGCGCTGCGTCTCAATATTAAGACGCCGCATAGATTCAACTTCGTCTCCGAACAGCTCCAGACGCACAGGCACGCCGGTAATGGGATAAATATCGATTATGCCGCCGCGGACGGAATATTCGCCCCGTCCCTCTACCATGGCCGTGCGCCGGTAGCCTTCGGCGCTGAGCAGTTCGTTTAAAAGGCCGGCGTCGACGGTCTCTCCGCTCTTGATGACGAGCTTTTCCTTTTCCAGCTTTTCTGCCCGGACCGTGGGCTGAAGGACGGCGGCCAGAGGGGCGACTACGGTCAGCTGTCTGCTCTCGGGCCTGAAAGCGTCCAGAACCTGGAGGACGGCCAGGCGGTCGGGATCGCTGAATATCTGGTCCTCGTCGAGAATTGAGGCATGTTCGTTTTCGGGGAAGTAAAGGGGCGGATTGTCGGAAAGGAAGATCTGGGCGTCCTGCAGCAGCTTTTCGGCGCTGTCGGCCGAGGGAGTAATCCAAAGGATAGGCGGCTTTTCGTTAAGCCCGGCGTGTAAAGCCGACATCAGCAGCGCTCTGGCCGGGGAGGCCAGACCTGTGCATTTGGCGCGCTTGTGCTTCTGCAGGGATTGAGCGATTTCGGCAAACTGACCCTGCCGGCGTAGCAGTTCCGTCAGATAAACGCCGGCTTTAATGCGGGCTCGTTCATTCTGCTTCTGCTGTTCCTGCCTGCTGCGGGAACCTTCGGAGGCGGTTTCGTTCGGTGAATCTTGGAACAGATCTGTTTCGGACATAGTTAAGCGTTAAATAGTTCAGACAAATTTTCAGAATTTCGGCCATATGATAGCCAATGTCGGTAAGTTAAGCAAAAACATGCTTTAAGCATACATTCTTAATAAAGGTTTTCTTTGACGCGTACGCGGAGATTCGAGCACAGCTTCGCGCGGAGCGGCAGCGACAAAGAAAACCGACATAGCGAAAACATGCAGAACATGCTTGAAAGATTCTTCGCTGCGCTCAGAATGACAGGAGAAACATTTGCAAGCATCGGTAAAACAAGTTAATGTGCCATTTTAGCAAAT
>JAFTAM010000024.1 GCA_017458675.1 bacterium | reverse complement strand
TTTTCGTAATACTTGCCGCTTATTATCTGACCGCACTTGCAGCATCTGGGAAGCGAAGCCTTATAATCCTTTTCGCAGAGATATTTGCCGTTCCCCTTATCGTAATAAGTGCCGTTTATAGCTTTGCCGCATTTGCTGCAGAAGGGACGCGAAGCCTGATAGTCCCTTTCGCAAAGAATCTTCCCTTTGGCGCGATAATAAGTCCCTGTAATACTCCTGCCGCAGACCTGACATCTGAGTTCTTCAGCCTGAAGCGCTCCGCAGCCGACAAACAGACCGATATTGAATAAATATCCGATTATTATGCCTAAAACGGCATAAAATACTGATTTTCTTATACTTCCGCTCACGGCCGCCTCCCTAAGTTACTATTCGCTTTCGCGGGCCTTTTTGCCGGCCAGATACTCTCCGTATATGGTGTCGACATAATATCTGGTTTCCGCGTAAGGAGGCACCCCTCCGTACTCCAAAACCGCTCCGGGTCCGGCGTTGTAGGCGGCCAGAGCCAAGGGCACGCTGTTGAACCTCTCCAGCAGACCGGCCACGTAGCGCGTTCCGCCGGCGATATTCTGCTCCGCTTCAAAAGCGTCGCTTACTCCCAGACTGGAGGCCGTATCGGGCATGAGCTGCATGAGGCCCAGAGCTCCGGCCGGCGAAACGGCGTTGGGATTAAAATTAGATTCATGGCGAATCATAATTTCAATCAGCAGCGGATCCACGCCCCAGATTTTCGAATACTTTAAAATTATGGGATTGATATCCACGCTCACCCAAGTTCTGGAGTTCTGATTGGGATCGCTGTAATCCCAGCCGTAATAGGTGATCATCCGAGGCTTGCGCTTTTTGGGATTAAAAGTGGCAAACGCCCAGTCGCCGCCGTAGGGGGAGTAGGTATCCACTTCAACCACCTCATACTTTACCGGGGCGAATTCCATAGTTCCGTCGGGATTGCGTCCTGATTTAGAATGCTTTTTAGCGCTCACACCCGCAGTTGAAGCCGTTTTCTTCGCTTCCGGCTGCTTACCCGCCTTCGCCGCGCTATTGGCAGTCTCTGTTTTAGACGAAGAAGCGGATTTGCTCGCAGTTTTTTTTGCCTTTCTTTTAACTGTAGGATAATCACTGCGAATAATATGAGTTCCGTTCTTATCTTTTACACTATTTTTATAACGATCATTGCCTTCGTTAGTATAAACTACTTCCTTCTGACCGTTAACTGTGCGTACTTCCGCCCTTATTTCCTGAGCCTGAGCTGCAGATGACAGACAGCAGCCGAACAGAGACAAACCGAGACAGGCGGTCTCTGCCGCCTTTATCCACATGTTTCGACCGTTTTTAAAAGAATATTTAAACATAAATCCATACCGAAAAAGTTGAAAAGCTCATACTGTAACAATGTTTTATTATATACCGAAGTCGGAATTTGCAAATAGAAATAAAAAAGAAAATCACTTTTTTTTCTTACTGCCGGTAAGTTAAGCAAAAACGAACTTTCAGCATACATTCTTAATAAAGGTTTTCTTTGACGCGTACGCGGAGATTCGAGCGTAAGCGAGCGCGAAGCGGTAGCGACAAAGAAAACCGGCATAGCGAAAACATGCAAAACATATTCTAAAGATTATCCGCTGCGGCAGACAAAAAAATACCTTTCTGCCGTACAGAACGACGGCAGAAAGGCATTTCAGCGGACCGATAAGCTATATAAAGCCCAATGGGCTCAGGCTAAGCTCGGCTATATCTTGGACAAAGCGTCCAAAACGTTGCAGGAACCGTATTCCAGACCTCTTTCCAGCAGATTCTGCAGATCGAAGCCGAAATAGGCAGTAAGCGCATTAAGCTGATTGGAATCTAAAAATACGCTGGGAGGAACTCCGTTGGAATCGCCAATTACTACGATTCGCTTGGCTCTGAACATCCAGGGCAGCGCCCAGGCCAGATTTATATGATTGGCGTTGTCAAAAATTACCACGTCAAATAAATCGCTCTGCAGATCGAAGAAGTCATAGGCGCTTTCATAATCGGAAGCCCAGGCTCTGATATGAGGAACTAAGGAAGTCACCAGCTTTTTCGTCTGTTCATCCCGGCTGCGTGTAGCCATGACGCTGTTGAGAGTGCGCGAACAGCCGCTTAAAGCTCCGGAAACACGGGCGGAAACGGCGCCTATCGAACAGGCGGCCCAGCGGTAATTGACCGCGCCGATGTTGTATTTATCGGGATCGTTGATCTTGGCGATTTCCGCTTCGGCCTGCTTGATGTGCAGCGAGATATTGCTCCAGTCGGCCACGTCCTCGACGGTAGCTCCGGCCTTGTTGGCGCCGATCTTCTTTAAGAACATGCTGCTGCGCATATCCTTCAGGAAGCCGACTTTGGTCAGAGTTCTGGCTCTGGGGCCGATGACCTTGGGATCGGTCCCTTTGGGATACAGACCGTGCAGCCAAATGCGCTTGGCCACTTCCAGACGCTTGTTTTCCCAGGCGATCTTCTTGTCGCTCCACCTCTTGCGGTGAGCCGCGCCCTTTAAAGCGATGCGGCGGTTTTCTTCAACCTTCTCCAGTTCCTTGTAAGCATTTTCAATAATCTGGCGGATAGAAGAGCTGGCCGACTGCACCTCGTCAAGCAGCACCTTGGCCAAAGAAGAGAGCGATCCGCAGCGGCGCTTGGGATTGCGCTTCAAATCGTCGTCGACGCAGGTACGCACCAGCAGAGCCGGATGAACGTCCCTGGCCAGATTGGCCATCTCGTCGAGCTTCTTTTCGTTGTCGGAAAGAACCAGAATAGATTCGTTGTCAATCCAGGCGTTGGCGCAGGCAGAGACGATCAGCTGATCTATGACGTCGCGCTGAGACATATTGAAGACGGTAACAGGCTTGTTGCGTATCAGCTGCAGAGCGTCCTCAAATACGGATTCCGCCGACCAGGGCATGACCGGCATGGTATCGTGGTCTTCATTTTCCTTCAGTTCCTTGCCGAAAATACCGGCGGCAGCGCAGCCTTCCCAGGAAGTATTCTGAGAAATTGCCGTCAGCTCGCCGATAGCGCTTCTGGCCTCAGGCGCAGCCTCGGCAAGCATGATAACCGCGGAATTGTAGACGCCGGGATCGGCGGGAAGTTCGCGCACCAGCTTCAAGGGGTCCAGATCGTAGCAGTTCAGCCCCATGACTTCGCAGACGCTCTTTATAAACTTGCTTATGGCAACCGCGCCCCTGGGGACCTCGTTGCCTAAAATTGAGCGCAGGAAGCTGATATCGCCGCTGTAGGACCAGATGCTTCTCAATACTGCAGGATTGATGATCGGCTGCCCTATAACTCTTATGCCCTTGCCGGTATAAGGCGGCTGCTCCAGATTTACCATTAAAAACGGAGCGGCCTGCAAACCTTCGGCGCCGTCCAGAACGATCATGGGCCAGCCGTAAATGAGATGCTGATCCTCGTTCTTTCGGCTCAGCAGCGACTCAATTTCCGAAGTCAGAGGCAGAACCGGAGCGCCCTGAGCGATAACGGATTCGATATCGGAAGCCATGCAGGTCCAGGAACTGCTGGAAATATCGTCCAGACTGTCCACCATGTCGCATCTGAGGCTTTCCGCCATATAGGCATGATAGCGCTCCCACAGGTCCTGCATGGAATCGGTCCCGGCTCCGGCGGAACGGGCAATATAATAATTGCTGCGGCCCGGCTTTTCATAGGCCTGAGCAGACTGCTCCGGAACGGCGGCTTCATTTTTCTGAAGATCAGTTTTGTCCTGACGGCCGCGCTGAGGCGGCGTGCCCGGATAGGAAGCAGGACGCACCTTATGAGGGGCGGACGTTCTGGAAGAGGGAACTCCCGCAGCCCGCGGAGGTCGGCCGGCAGCCGCAGGGACTTCAGCGGGCGGCGCTTCCGGAACAGGAACCTCTGCCTGGAGCTTATCCTCTTCCTGCATATTCACAGAGGAAGGAATAAAAACCGTTTCATCTCCGCGCAGCGGAGGCGCTTCATTTACAGCAGGCTCCGGAGCTTCTTCCCCGCCTCCGTATGCCGCGGCCTCCGCAGCGGCGGAAACTTCTTCCGCGGCTGCCGCAAAGCTCTCAGGTTCGGCAAGCTCCTCTTCTTCGGCAAAACCGGCCTGCTCTGCCTCTAAAGCCTCTTCAGCTTCCAGCTCGGCGACAGTCTCGTCAAAACAGCGTTTGCACCAGATGCCGTCCATTTCATCGTCATGATAGGCGATATCTCCGACATTGACGCGTCTTCCACAACCTATACAGGAGCCGTTCTCCTGCATTTCAATTTCAATTAATGCCATAGCTGTGTTCTTTTAAACATATTTGCGTCTTAATCCTGTTTTTATAAATTCTGCAGAAGAAATCTTATGTCGAGGCGGGTATATAGATCCTTCGCTTCGCTCAGGATGACAATGAGAATTCGCTCAGGACGCTTACAAGAATCAGCTCAGGATATACTGTCGGTAAGTTAAGCAAAAACAGGCTTCTAGCGAACATGCTTAATAAAGGTTTTCTTTGACGCGTACGCGGAGATTCGAGCGTAAGCGAGCGCGGAGCGGTAACGACAAAGAAAACCGACATAACGAAAACACGCAGAACATGACTGATAGATTCACCGCTCAGGACGACAAAGCCTAGGATCGTGAAAACTAAGCCTGGGCGCGGCCGGATACGGGAAAGGCTAAGGCCGGCGCTAAATTATACGGGCGATATGAAGAAAACAGACGTCAAGGCTCATGAGCAGGTAAACGGCTGTCAGCAAGGGATAACGAAAAACAACATAGAAGGTTTACCGGTTAATCATCAACGTCTATAAACGCCTGCTTTAAAAAATCATAATCAGACCGGGCGTTTCAGCCAACGGAGGCTCTTTTATGTCGGAACATATTTTAGTCAGCGTAGCCTGGCCTTACGCTAACGGCCCCTTACACTTAGGACATGTGGCCGGTTGTTATCTGCCCGCCGACCAATTCGCGCGCTATCACCGCATGCACGGAGATAAGGTGCTGATGGTTTCCGGAACCGACGAACACGGCACCCCTATTACCATTTCCGCCAAAAAAGAGGGTGTTACTCCGGAAGAAATAGCCAAGCGCTATCACGGAATTATTGCCGATACCTTTGACAAACTGAACATCCAGTGGGAAATCTTTACGGCCACTCATACCGAAAACCATAAAGAAGTTGTGCAGAAGCTCTTTTTGGACCTTTACGAAAAGGGCTACATATATAAAAAGGATCAGGAGCAGCTCTACTGCCCGGATGAAAAGATCTTCCTGCCCGACCGCTATGTGGAAGGCAAATGCCCGCACTGCGGCGCGGAAAAGGCCAGAGGCGATCAATGCGACGCCTGCGGCAGAACCTTTGACGCCAAGGATTTAATCGAACCCCGCTGCAAGCTCTGCGGCTCCAAGCCGGTTATCAAAAATACCGAGCACTTCTTCTTCAAATGGTCGGCCTTCAACGACAGGATCATTGAATGGCTCAAGGAGCGTCCCAACTTCCGGGCCAACGTCCTCAACTTTACCAACAACTATCTCCATGACGGCCTGAAAGATTCCGCCATCACCCGCGATATGGAATGGGGTATTCCCGTACCCGTCGAGGGCTACGAAAATAAGCGCATCTACGTATGGTGGGACGCCGTAATCGGCTACCTGTCCGCCAGCATTGAATGGGCCAAAAAACAGGGAACTCCCGAGGCCTGGAAAGAGTGGTGGCAGAACCCCGAGGCCAAGAGCTACTACTTTATAGGCAAGGACAACATCCCCTTCCACGCCATTCGCTGGCCGGCGGTGCTCATGGGCGTTGGCGGCCTGAACCTTCCCTATGATATTCCCGCCAACGAATTCCTCAATCTGGAAGGGCGCAAACTTTCCACTTCCAACAACTGGGCCGTCTGGGTCAACGAATATCTGGAGAGCTACGACCCCGATCCCCTGCGCTACATGCTGACCGCCATCGCTCCCGAGACCTCCGACTGCGACTTCGCCTGGTCTGAATTCGTCAGACGCAACAACGACGAACTGGTGGCCTGGTGGGGCAACCTGGTCAACCGCTCGATCTCCTTCACCCACAAGCATTTCGGCGGCACGGTACCGGAGGGTGAACAGC
>JAFTAM010000002.1 GCA_017458675.1 bacterium | reverse complement strand
TCTTAATAAAGGTTTTCTTTGACGCGTACGCGGAGATTCGAGCGTAAGCGAGCGCGGAGCGGTAGCGACAAAGAAAACCGGCATAACGAAAACAAGTTAAACATGCTTGACAGATTCTTCGCTGCGCTCAGAATGACAGAGAAAGCATTTATAAGCTTAATGCAGAAATGCTCTTGTGCCATTTTTAGCAAGTTATTGCCTTAACTTTACTACATTGAGCTTAGCTGCTGTTTTTTTTTGACGTCCGCCATCTGAGCTGTTCGGTGAGCTCTGGGATAGATACTCCTGCCGTTTTTCTCCGGCGAATAAAATGAGGCTGCTGCATCCTTTTCCGATGCAGCAGCCTCGCTTTATATTTCGGCTGAATTATACTGCGGAAAATCAGTAGTCGTAAACGTCTCTGCCGTCGGGATCTCTGTAGGCTAAGGTGTCGTAGCTCTGCTGATCCTTAATGGTGTCGTGGCGGTAATTCGTTAAATTTTCTCCCTCGCCGAAGGTGTCGCTGCCGTCTCCGCCATAAAGGACGTCGTTGGCGTAATCGCTTCCGCCGTTAATCTTGTCGTCGCCGGCGCCGCCGTAAATGGTGTCGTAGCCGCGCCCGCCGTCGATGACGTCATTGCCGCGTCCGCCGTAAATATAATCGTTGCCGGTACCGCCATAGAGCTTGTCAAAGCCGTTGCCGCCGAAGATCTCATCATTGCCTCCGCCGCCGTAAATATGATCGCTGTCGCTGCCGCCGTAGATTATATCGTTGCCGGAACCGCCGCGGATGACATTGTGACCGTCGCCGCCGGCAATATTCAAATCGTTGCTGCAGTAGCCGTAAATTCTGTCAGTACCGCTGCCGCCGGAGATAATCAAAGATTTAGCCTGGTCAGCAGTATAATTGTACTGGTGCTCGCCGTTGACCGTTACCACAATGCCGCCGTTGTCGCCTTGATCGACGGTGACCTCATTGTATTTGTCAGCGCTGTCCGGAAGCTGCAGAATGGTCAGCTGTTCAGCCGTGCACTGGCCGGTAGTAATAAGCTCGTCGGCTAAAGCCTGGGTGGAGTCGTCGCAGCCCTTTATGCTGTCATACCCCAATATTCTGGCGGGTTCATTGGACATACCGCTGGTACCGTCGTTCGTACCGGGTAATGCGGGATTGAGGTCCGGGAAGGACGGAGTCGTGGGAACGGTGGGGATACCGAAACCGGAGTCGCTGCCGGTGGAATTGCCCGAGCCGCCGAATAACGAATTGATGAAATCGGTAAGGCTGTTGATTCTGTTCTGAGCATTGGTATCTAAATCGGTTGAGGAACCGGGCTGTGTTTCTGAGCCGGCGGTGGGAGCGCCGCTGTTCGAGCCCCCGTAAGGCTGAGGAGTGAAGGAAAAGCTCTGCATGGCGGATGCCTGCGGTGAAAGGGATGAATTGTCGCCGCTGAAAGGCAAAACCGCACTGAGCTGCTGAGCCTGGGGGGCCGCTTCCTGACCGATGCTTGTATTCGCACACATATTTACCGTATTTTTATATGTTTGCGAAAACTGGCGGTACATATCGTTTACAAATTGATTGAGGGTATTATCGTTCATTTATACCAGGTTCCTTTCAGGGAGCTTTCAGGGCGCCCTAAACCTTATGGTTTCTTTTTTTAATTAAATATATATCACTTCAAGGTATTCGTTTGTTAAGGGAGTTATAAAGAAAATTATTTTTAAAGAAACTTCTGAATTTGCCTTCTAAGTTTCTTTGATCCCTTTGAATAACTGCTTAAAAGCCGAATAAATCCATATTTTCGAAACCCCGTTTACTGTTTCGCTTCCCAAGGCAAACGGTCGTAAAACTGCCGTTTTACAGGCTTTTAAAGGCCTGCTGCAAGTCGTAATTTGTCATTCAGGAGATATTTAAACTGAAGGAAGAGGGCGTTCCGTTTCAAACTGTTTTAATGAGGCCGGACAGCGGAGCTCCGATTTTGTCAGTATTCGGACCGCTTGCTCAAAGCCTGTGAGTCTCAGATTTTCCTTTTTCCTATAACTTCGGAAAGCTTCTTTTTAAAAGCATAAATTATGACGAAAAAGATCGCGTTGTCAGTTATTTTGAGCATTCTTATTTGTTGGGGAACAGCAATGAATTCAGCCAGAGCAGATTCGGAGGAAGCACAGGTTATGGCTGCGGTCAGCTCGCCTGTGGCCAGCGTATATGACGATACCAAAGAAAATTCACAACGGGCTACTCAGGTCCTGAGCGGAGAGCCGGTCTTTATTATCGACGATCACAGTTTTTACCCCTGGGTGAAAATCTGGGTCCCTCTGCAGCACCGGAAGTCAGAGGGGTATCCGGGATTTATACTCAGCGGACACCTGGATTATGACGGATTTATATCGGAGGCGGTTTCCGGTCTGAGAACCTGTTCGGAACTCAGTCTCCAGCCATGGCAGGTGGATAGTTATCCTGTAAACGCCTGTGCGGAGGACGGTTCTGCACTTCCCCGGGGAGTCATGATCAAGGAGCCGGTCGCTGCTGTCTATGCCCAAGCCGATAATAATTCGGAAGCGGTTTCCGAGCTTTTGGCCTCCAGCGTGGTCTGCCTGGAGGACGAGCAGGATGAAAACAGCGATTTCTGGGCGATTTCTTTGCCCGGACACAGCGGGACCTTTTACATTTTAAAGGACTCGGCCTCTTTGGAAACTCTGCCTCCGACGGCTAAGGATGCGGTTGAAAGCGCTTTAAAATTCAGAGGCACGCCTTATCTGTGGGGCGGTATGAGCGCTTATGGCATCGACTGTTCGGGCCTTATTTATGTCGTCTGCCGCATGCACGGCTTTTTAGTCCCCCGCGACGCCGACCAGCAGTTTGAAGTGGGAGAATATGTGGCGGAAAAGGATTTGCGCCTTGGCGATATCGTCTTTTTCGGCGGCAGCAGAGATTATGTTACCCATGTGGGCATATCTCTGGGCGGAAGAAAATTTTTTGACGCTTCCGGACGCTACGGCGCCAATTTCAGCTATCTGGACGATCCCAGATACAAATATTGCTGCTTAGGCGGCCGGCGTTATTTTAAATAACAAGCGTCCAAACGGTTTTAAGGGGACACGTTTAATAAAGTCTTTCTTTGACGCGTACGCGGAGATTCGAGTACAGCTTTGCGCGGAGCGGCAGCGGCAAAGAAAAGCTGCGTACCGAAAACAGGTAAAACATGTTTGAAAGATTCTTCGCTGCGCTCAGAATGACAAGGGAAACAGCTGCAAGCATTAGTAAAACAAGCTAATGTACCTTGTTTAGCATTTTTTGCCTTTACTTTATTACGTTGGCCGATGAACCGCCGTCGGTACGCCGGGCAAGCATATTATCCGTATATATAGAAAGACCCGTCTTCCCAGCGGAAGCGGGCCTTTTTGCTATTCGCATTCTGCTTGTTATTACTGAGCGTCTAAAGTGATGGTAACGATAAATTTTTTATTGTGACGCCAGACGGTAAGCTTGATCTTTTCGCCTGGGCGGCATTTGTTTAATTCGCGGACCATCGCGTTTACGGAATTTACGGTGACATTATTGAAGGCGCTGACGGTGTCGCCTGCCTTGATGTTGGCGCGCCCGGCCGGGGAGCCCTCTACTACCTGAGTGACAAATACGCCGCCGGCGACCTTAATGCCGAAGTCCTGAGCCTTTTCCAGGGTCAAGGTAGCGCCGCTGAGCCCCAGCCAGGGCTTGCCGCCGCCGTCATAGGAACTGTCGGGGATGGAATCGTAGGAGCTGTCGGAGGCCGAGCTCATCAGCTGCTGGGCGACGTCGAAGGCGTTTCTGATAGGTATGGCAAAGCCCAAACCCTGGGCCTTGTCATAGCCGTTGGAGGGACCGGTATATACTAAGGCGTTGATGCCTATGAGCTCTCCGCGGGAATTTAAAAGAGCGCCGCCGGAGGAACCGGGGTTGATGGCGGCGTCTGTCTGAATTAAATTCTGATATTTTATGCCCTTAGTTTCAATGTTGCGTCCCAGACCGCTGACCATGCCCTGTGTGACCGTTCCGGTAAAGCCTAAAGGATCGCCGATAGCTATGACGGTCTGACCGATCTTAAGATTGTCGGAATTGCCGATTTTGGCGGTCGGCAGAGCGTAGGCGTCAATTTTGATAATGGCCAGATCGCGCTCGGTAGCCATTTTGTGAATTTTGGCTTCAAAGGTTTTCTGATTCTTCAGCTGGACCTTAATCATCTTGCCGCCTTTGACGACGTGAGCGTTAGTCAGGATGTAGCCGTCTGAATTGATAATTACTCCTGAGCCTATGCCCGGCTTAGTGCGGTTTTGACGGTAGGTGCGTATGGAAACTACGGACTGCGAGGCTTTGGCGATGGCCTGAACGCGCTCGCTCTCTTCGCTTCCGCAGGATACCGAAGGCAGCCACCACAGCAAAGAAAGCCATATTACTAATGCAGTGAATAATTTATGGTGCGTTTTCACAAAAAGACCTCCGGTACGGTACTTTTCTTGAAGTATTTACAGAGAAAAAAATACTCTTCTTTAATAGTAGTATGAAATCCTATTTTTATTATATTTTAGCCCTTATCTGATTCTCAGCTCTGAGGCCTGCATTTTGGAAAGCTTGGCTTTAAGTTCATTGGTATCGTTTGCCTTAGCCACGGTAAAGACGGCGTAAATATTGAGCTCCTTATCTTCTTTCTCTATCTCAAATTTGTCTATTTCCTTGCTGAAGGATTTAATTTCCTGATAAATCTGCTCTGCGTCCGTGCTGTCTGGGAAAGCCGCGTTGAGCTTGACGGTATTTTTATCGGTAAGATGATCCTCAATCTTTCGCAGCAAGATTAAGCCCAGCAGAGTTATGAGACAGGAGGCGGCGGCCAGCCGGAATGCGCCTACTCCGCAGGCCATGCCGATGGCGGCTACCGCCCACAGGGTTGAGGCTGTAGTCAATCCCTTAATGTTAGAACCCTGTTTCATAATGGCTCCCGCTCCCAGAAAGCCGATGCCGCTGACCACTTGGGCGGCAACCCTGGCCGGATCGCGGGTATACAGACCGTAATCAAAAAAGTAGATGGACAGCATAGTGAAAAGAGCCGCGCCGATGGCTGTCATCACGTGAGTTCGCAGACCGGCGGTACGGTTCATGGTCTCGCGCTCAAAGCCGATAATGCCTCCCAAAAAGGCGGCAATGATCAAGCGCAGACATAAGGAAAATTCGAGCTCGGCATCCATAAGGCGTTTACAGCATAGCTTTTACTTTGGGATCGTTTTTTAAAACCGCATAGATATTGTCCAGCTGTTCACGGCTGACCGCGGTTATAGTGACGGTAACGGCAATATATTTGCCCTTTCTGCTCATATTGGCCGTGCAGCTGCTCAGAGGCGTATCGGGAGCATGAGGCAGAATCAGATTGTAGGCGTATTCCAGAAAATTATCCTCAGCCAGACCGAAGACTTTGATGGGAAAACTGCAGGGGAAGGGAATGTTGGCTTTTTGCCCGTGTTTGGCCAGGAAAAGTTCCGACGAAGGAACGGTTATCGTCTCTTCCTCATGAACGTGACAGGTGCATTCTTCTTCGCTGTGTCCGCAATGACAGTTTTTCATAAAATAATCCTCATTATAGCATTATCATTAAATAAAGGTTATATTTCGCTTAAAATGACACGGCAGCATTTCTTCGTGATGCTTGTGAACGCTGCAGCTCGTCTCCGCTATGCCGGTTTTCTTTGCCGCTGCCGCTCCGTGCCGTATTTGCTCGAATGTTCGCGTACGCGTCAAAGAAAACTATTTATAAAATATCTGCTGAAAGCCGATATTTGCTTAATTTACCGACAGTACATTTTTAAGCTATTTCTTTTTCTTGGTTTTGCCGCCTGGTTTAGCCGGAGCTTTTTTCCCGGCGGCTTTCTTATTCTGCGCTTTGGTTTGCTGTTTCTTTTTGTCTGTTTCTTTCTTTTTCTTTATGAAATCCTCGACGGCGCTCTTCGGAGTTTCTTCAGGTACGTCGTCGCTGATCATAGTATCGAGCTTGGGCGTAGCCAGAGGAGATATATACAGCTTGGGAGAGTCCCAGCTGTAGTTCCATTTTATCCATTTGTCGGGTACGCGCAGCCGGGTGGGAGGGTCTATTCTATGGGTAAAGGCTTTAACGCATTGGCCGGCTTCGACCGTATGCGTATCCAGGCTGCCGTTGGTAAAGACGATATTGCAGGCTCCCCTGTAAACGCTGAGTAAGGTGCATTCCTCGGCGGTTCCTCTGTTTTTGACGGCCGCGCAGTAGAGGGTCGGCTTTTCGCGGGTAGGATAGATGCGTATCTCCGGAGTTATGAGGCGAACCTGGCTGGTCGCCGTGCTGCAGGCGCAGATTCTGCCGTATTCCATATAGAAAGCCGACATGAAGGATTCGTCTGTTTTACTGGTCTCCAGATGATTTACGGTCACCTTGGTAAATTTATCTATTCTCAGGCTTCCTCCGTTGCGCAGGGCCATGACGTTATACGGCGACTTGTCGCTGGTCAGGACGCTGTTTGTCGGCACGGTGTCATTGTTGTGGACGCTTAAATAGCCGGTCTGGTAATTAGTCTTGAGCAGATTAGTTTCTATGGGGCGCATAGGAACTTCATAATCTTCGGCCATCCATTCAAAAACGGCATGATTGTTCAAGATTAAAAAAACAATGCAGATAATAACTATGGCTGCAAAGGCGCCGATGTATCTTTGACGCCGCCAAAAGGAATCTGTTTTGTAATATTTATCCCATTTTTTCTTCCAGCGTTCATTTTCGGCCAGGCGTCTGCGCCTGGCGTCCATATAGCTTTCATGGCGCTTGTCGATTTTATAAAAATCTTCGCCCTGGTCCTTTTTCTTGTTTTTCTTTGATTTTTGCTGGCCTTTGCCGCCGCTCTTGGAAAGTTTTCCGCCGAGTATGGCCGACCAATGCTCTTCGGCGTTGGCCTCGTCGGCGTTTAAAATATCATTGGGGTCTCCGTTAAGAGGAGTAAAGGGCAGTTCGGTTTCCGGATTGTAGTTTTTACCGGAAACTAAATCATACAGCGAATTCTGCAGCTGGAATATCTTCTGCTGCTTGGCGTATACTTCGGTTTGTTTATCAAAGATATGAGCCTTTTCAACGTCGCTGGTATGGGGATTTACCATGAGCGCGTCCAGGCGCTTCTGCTCCTCTTCGTATACGGCCATATGTTTGGCATAATAAGCCTGTATACGGTTGTATTCGTCGACGCGTTTGGCCAGCAGAGCTTTATAGGCCTGTTCGCGGGCGACTTCCTCGGGATCGGGAGCCTGCTGAACTACTTCCGGTTTAATTCTGCGCGTGGTTCTCGGTCCTTTTTTGGGCTTTTGCTCTTTTGCTTTTTTGTCGCTGTTAGATTTTACGCTGGGCTTAGAAATGAACTTGGTAGTCGTCCTTGGAAGCTGTTCCGAAGAGTACTGAGCGTGCGTCTGCGCTTGGGCGGCCGCAGCGGCTTCGTGCGGCGCCTCCTGCTTAAGTTCATAAGCCTGGGCGGGATTATGAGCGATCGAGTTATCTGAGGAGGAAATTGAAGCTCTGGGCTGCGCTTCAGCCTGTCTTTGGCTGGGATAAAGCTGCTGCGAGGTTCTGCCCGCCGAGGCAGGATGGGCCGCGGAAACCGACAGAGAGGTTCGCGCCTGGGAACTGTTTGCCGAATTCGCCGACGCCATTACGGGTCGGGGTGCGGAGTCCCGGCGTGCGCCCGGTCCGCCGGCAGCGATGGTTTCGTTTGAAACGGCGGTCCTTTGGGCTGCGGGAGCGGTTATAGAGCCGGTTCGCGCGCCCTGTACGGGGGCTGCCGCCGCAGCCGGTCTATGTGCGGGGGAGGCGGAGCGCGCTGCGGAATTGTTTAAAGCGCCGGCGGGCTGAGCGGCGGTTCTTTGCGGCGCGGGAGCGGCCATAGAGGCGGTGCGCTCGCCCTGTACGGGGGCTGCCGCCGCAGCCGATCTATGTGCGGGGG
>JAFTAM010000023.1 GCA_017458675.1 bacterium | reverse complement strand
TTTCTCTTTCGAAATTGCTTTCGTTTTCAATAATTTCTACAGTTGTCAAATTGTTTTTCGGTTCTCGTCGAACCGCTCGAGAATATTACCACCTTACCCCCTCTGCGTCAAGGGGGTAAGCAAAATTTTTTAAGTTTTTTTTAATATAGATTCTTCGCTTCGCTCAGAATGACATAATGGGGCGCGTTCGAGCAGGCAAGCCGGCTGCCATCCTGAGCCGTCCCACCCTGTCATCCTGAGCCGTCAGGCGAAGGATCTTTGCCAAACGCAGGAAGACAGATTCTTCGCTCCGCTCCCAATGACACAATGGGGCGCGTCCGTGCAGGCAGTCTGTCATATATCAATTTGAGCCGGACGCCCGCCTGTCATCCTGAGCCGACAGGCGAAGGATCTTTGCTGACATAATTGCCGCAGATTCTTCTGCTTCGCTCTCAATGACAGGAAAACTGTCATCCTGAGCCGGCCCCGACTCTGTCGTCCAATTTAAACTCCGCCGGCTTCTAATTAAGCTGAAACTTCTCCTTTACCGCAGCCTTCAGTTCCTCATCGGACAGCTTGGCCACAAACTTCAGCTCGGCGCCCTCCCGCACTTCGGCGCCCTCGCAAAGAGCGGCCATATCCTTGAGACTGCTTCCCTGCTGGCCTCGGTTCGTACAGAACGGAATTACTTTTTTGCCTTTTAAATCGCTGTTTTTCAGGAAGCTGCGCACCGGCGGCGACATAGTGAAGGCCCAGACCGGAGTTCCCACATAAACAACATCATAGCCGGACACATCGATCTTTTCCGCCAATTCGGGCTCAGCCTTACTCATGCACTGTACTATTCCCAGCGTATAAGCCGAAGCGACATTATATTTCTTTACCGGGACAATTTCCCGAAGGTCCGCTCCCATAAGCTCTTTTAACGCTTCAGCCGCTCGGCGGGTGCTGCCCTGACAGGAATAATAAACTACCAAAACTTTATCGGCCATAATTAACCACGCTCCGTAATATAAATATTTATAGACTCTTCGCTGCCGCTCAGAATGGCAGAGTGTTTGTCTTCCTGAGCCGCCCCCCTTGTCATCCTGAGCCGTCCAGATTCTTGTCCGCTCCCCACCCTGCTCAGAATGACAGAGTGTTTGTCATCCTGAGCCGATCAATGCGCCGCCGGCGAAGGATCTATAATACAAAAAGGGCCTTCTCCGAATCGTCTATCGCCGTTCTGAAGAAGGCTCCATATTCAAATCATAATGACAAATAACTCAAGCAAAAAAGTTAAAGCTATTTTACAAGCTTTCTCCACTTCTTGCCGACCTTTAAAGTGTGTCCGTCAGATATTTCTACCGAAACCGTAGGATCGCTGACAGCCGTTCCGTTCAGGACAACGGCGCCCTGGGTGACGAAGCGGCGGGCCTCGCGCTTGGAAGGAGCGACGCCGGCCTTAACCAGCAGCTCTACAACGTTAATACTGTCCTCTTCGATCTTAATCTCAGGCATATCGGCGGGAACCTCGCCCTGAGAGACGACGCGCAGCCATTCGGAGTCGGCCTTTTCGCCTTCTTCTTTGGAGTGGTAGAGAGCGATAATTTCACGGGCCAGCCAGCGCTTGCTGTCGCGGGGGTTCTGTTCGGCCATAGTCTTATCGACCAGTTCTAAATCGACGTCGGTGCAGAGCTCAAAGTAACGGCGGATCTTGTCGTCGGGAAGCTGCATGAGCTTGTTGAACATCTCGGTGGGAGCTTCGGTAATGCCCACATAGTTGCCCAGGCTCTTCGACATCTTTTTAACGCCGTCCAGGCCCTCGAGAATAGGCATCAGAACTACGGTCTGCGGCTCCTGGCCCACCTCTCTCTGCAGCTCGCGGCCAACCAGGTTGTTGAACTTCTGATCGGTGCCGCCCATTTCGATATCGGCGTGGAGACACACCGAGTCCCAGCCCTGCATCAAAGGATAGAGAAATTCATGTACGCCTATGGGAGTGTTGGAATTGAAGCGCTTGGAGAAATCGTCGCGCTCCAGAATACGGGCCACCGTATAGCGGGAGCAGAGCTTAATCACATCGTTGAAGTTCATGGCCTCCAGCCATTCGGAGTTAAAGCGGACTTCAGTCTTTTCCGGATCTAAAATGGCAGAGAGCTGTTCCTTGTAGGTAGAGGCGTTGGCCTTGATCTCTTCTACGCTCAAAACCTTGCGCGTCTGGCTGCGTCCGGTAGGATCGCCTACTCTGGCCGTAAAATCGCCGATCAAAAGAACTACGTGATGTCCGAAATCCTGGAACTGACGCAGCTTGCGCAAGACTACGGCAAAGCCAAGATGGATATGGGGAGCGGTCGGGTCCAAGCCCAATTTTATGCGGAGAGGCTTATTCTCTTTGATGCTGCGCACGAGCTTAGCCTTGAGATCGGCCTCGCTTATAATCTCCGCCGTGCCGCGGCGAATCCTTTTCAGCTGCTCCTCAGCCTGCGCTTCCGCAGCTTTATCGTCAATTTCCGTACAATTTACCGGTTCTGTCACCGAACTGATGCTCCTTAAATTAAAGATTTCTGATAAACTCAAGCTGTTTTGACCGCCCGTGTTTTTTTCCTGCCCTGCCGACAGCCGGTTCCCGCCTGCGAACTATTCGGTCCTGCCTCCTGCCGGCTCCGCAGGCAAAAGTTTTCAAGAAGGTTCCTTCCGCTCAGGATGACAAAAAGCCGCCGGCTGCAGCATCATTAAACGCGGACAGCATCAGCCCTCACAGCGGCGTCAGAACGCTCGCAGCAGAATGAGACTGCCCCCGGCAGGCTGAGAACGCGAGCGGCAGCATAAAACCGAACGCGGCAGCATTGGGAAGCTCCCCACCGCCGTGAGGCTGACGCGACAGCGCAGGCTCTCGCTGAATGCGGACGGCTAACAGCCCATCTCAGAGCCTCTTTCCGCTTCGTCCTCAGCCTTGGCGGCTTATTCAGCCTCAGTCTTTTTGTCTGCTTTTTCCGCCTCGGCTTTTTCGGCGGCGGCTTCTTCGGCGGCGGCCTGCAAAGCGCCCGGATATCTGAACTCGGTTATCAAGCTGTTGTCCGCTCTTTTGTAAAGCTTGCCGTCTTTGGAATAATAGAGTTTGTTCTCCGGGGAACACTCGATATTAAAAACCGGCAGATAAAAAACTATGCTCTTATCCGGCTGCTTCTCGCCTATATAAAACGCATGATCTTCTATGTAAAGCTTTTCAACGTATCGGCCTATGCTGAGCTTAAACACCAGCTCCTCCATAATGACAGGCGCGTCGTATCTGCTCTTATCCGGAAAAGAATGTTCTGTAAAAAAACGGTTTAAACTACTGCTTTTAAGGAAGGCTTCTTTCTCCGCCTCAGACATAATATCCAGCTTATGATCGCGGCGAAGCGCAAAAAACGGCGACTGCACTTCTATGCGGAACGGATCGGGCACGCCGGTTCCGAAAAAGCCTCCCAGGCCGCCGACTTCGGCGCCGTTGAATTTATCGGGAACGGTTATCTGCAGATCGGCCTTTGTACCGTCCCAGTAAAAAGCCCCGGCGTAAGCTCTCAGCTTGAAATTGCTGACTTTTATATCTAGATTTCCGTTAAAGCCGTCATGTTTTCCGGAATAGCCTGTACAGGCCGCAACGGCGGAGAAAAGCAGCAGAACAGCGGCAAGAAACAGGAACCTTTTAAGCTTTAAATATTTGTTCAAGACGTATCTCCTAAAAAATCTTGTTAAAAATATTCCGCAGACTACTGACCGGACCGCGCCTTACAGCCTGATCCGGAGGCAGAACCTCATAGAGAAATTTCGGCTTGACATACTTTACCGGCACTGGTTTGGATCGCATGGAGACCTCCCCGCTGAAGCTGAAAGCTTCAGAAGGCTCCAGCACAAAGGTCTTCTCGCTTCTGCCGCGGCGGATCGCCGCAGCCGCCTTGCCGCTCTGTCCGTTGACCATGATATTCAGACATTTATCTTTATCCTCGCCGCGATATTCCCAATAATATATGGGAAAAGAAACGACCGCGCTGCTGTGACGCTGAAAATCCTTGCCCCATTTGAAAAGACCGGAAACGCCGAGATTGTAAACTTCGTTCAGTTCCTCGGTTATCCGGCGGCACATAAGATCGTCGCGGGGATCGTCCAAAGCGTTGATAACCGCCACAAAACGGACCATGCCTTCTGTATAATCTGTATTGAAGGGGCCTATCTCATTAAAGTTCCAGGGCGCCAGCCTGTCGAAAAGATCGATATCGACGCTGTCAAACAGATTTATCCAGTTTATCCATTCCAGATAAAACAGCTGCGCGGAACTGCCGGGAATGACCTCGGCAAGGATCTTATAGTCGCGCAGATCGCCCGGCACATAAAAAGCTCCGAAGCTCTCATTGTTCAAGACGCTTTCCAGCGAAAACCCGCCGAAATCGGCGCGGTGAGCTTCCGCCAATCTGCGGGCGGCCCGGCCCGCTTCATCCAAAGAAATTTTGAAAGGCAGACATTTCCCCGGCATTGCGCCCTCATAACCGATTATCCGAGTTATTTTCTCGCGCTTAAACTCCAAATTGCCGCTGAAACCGAATTTCATGCCGCAGTAACGGCATTCCGCCATATCGGCCGCCGAACTGCCCCCCACCTCGCCGCCGCACTTCAGACAGGAAAAGACAAACTTTTTCTGCTTCCTGTACGTCTCAAAGGCCCGCTTGTCGACGGTCTCGATAAACTTTTCCAGGCTGCGCCAGCGCCGGCCGGACCTGAAATAATCGTCCGATCCGCGGTTCGGAACTGCGCTCAAAGGCTGCGCCCGCATCAAATTAAGCAGTCCGTCCTTTATCTCCAGGGTTCTGTGCTTGTATTTAACGGCGATATCGCGGCCTGCCGCCGCGGAAGAAAAGGGGACGCAATATCCGCAGAAGGCGCAGCATATGAGAGAACGGACATGGTCGGGATACATAGGCGCTCCGCACTGTCTGCAGGCTAAAACTTCAACATTTATTTCGGTATTTGTATTATTCATGCGCACACAGCTCCAAGCGCTTACAAAAAATGTTCCGAAATATCAATCCCGGAACATTTCAAAAAAAACTAAACAGGAAGAATATTATTCTTCGTCGTCGCTGTCGGAAGCGGCGGCTTCTTCAGTAAGGAAGCCGCTGGCCAAAGCCGCCAGCATACCGCCCAGCAGAGGAGCGATAATAAAGAGCGGAACCTGCTGCATAGCCATGCCGCCCTTCAAAATAGCCGGGGCCAAGCTTCTGGCCGGATTGACGGAAGTTCCGGTCAAAGGAATGCCGACGATATGAATAACTATCAGGGTCAGACCGATAATAAGACCGGCGACGGGAGCATATTCGGGTTTGGAAGTAACTCCGAGAATCACCAAAACGAACGCAAAGGTCAAAATAAGCTCGGTAAAGAAAGCGCCGTACATGCTGATATTGGCATTGCTCAATTCTCCGTAGCCGTTGCAGCCGAAGCCGCCGTTGGCTACGCCCAAAACCTCATGGTCGCCGAGAATGGCATAAAGCAGCAGAGCTCCGACAAAACCGCCCAGGAACTGAGCCACTATCTAATAGATACATTCCTTGACTTCCATTCTGCTGCGCAGGCACATGGCCAGAGAAACCGCAGGATTGATATGGCATCCGGAAATATTGCCGATAGAATAAGCCATGCCAATCAAGGCCAAACCGAAAGCTACAGCAATACCCAAATAACCGCTGCCTTCGTGAATGTTGGGCAGTCCGTGCAGAATGGCCGCGCCGCATCCTAAGAATACCAGCATCATAGTGCCGACAAACTCAGCACAGTATTTTTTCATAAAATTAACTCCTTCTTGTGCAGATAGACCTCTAAAAATTCGCAGAGAGTCCCGCAAAGCCTGCTTTCAGCGCCTGCAAAGCCGTCTCTAATCAAACAATATGCAGCCCTGCTCTTTGAATTCCTCAATTTTTTCCGAAAGGTCTTCCCGGCTGACCTCCAGATAAGCGGCCAGACAGTCCAGGCAGTAAAACTCTTTTATTCCTTCCCCCAGCAGCTTATGGCAGAGGCTGACCTCATTTCGGTTCAGCCCGGCTTTGCCGCAGGAGCAGCATTTAGTTTTCGGAACGGATCTCTTTACAACAGGCATGTTAATAATCTCACTCTAAATTATTATCTTTCGTCACAACATAAAGCAGAGACGATTCCGGATCAGTTTTTGAAACAGCGTCAATTTTTGCTGATAAAACGCTGTCTGCACATGATTTGTCCTTATATATGCAGGTCAGCGCATAAAGGCTTTTTTCAAAAGCGCCGAAGCAGTTGGAGCCGAACAATGCAGGCTCCCATAAATAGCTCAAGGCCTTACGGTAATCTTCAGCCGTTTTGTTTTTGCCGTATAAACCAGTCCCGCCCAGTCTATATCCGGCCAGCAGGCTGCCATGAGCGTATGCGGCGGCATACAGTTCCTCAGCCTTATGCTCATCGCTTTCTACGCCTAAACCTTCTTCATAAATTCTCCCCAGCGCAAACTCCGCTTCCGCATCCTCAGCTTCGGCCTTTTTCAACAGCGGACTGAGCCAGATATCGCAGCTGCGATCTTTAAAATAACAGTTTATATATCCGCCCAGGCCTTCGGGATGAAAACGGTCCAAGGCATATACGTAATATTTATAGGCCTGAACAATATCCTTAGCCACATCCTCGCCTTTATAATACATATTGCCCAATTTTTCATAAGATTTTGACGCTTCTAAAGAATCCAAAACTTCCTGGATACTTTTGGTGCTGTCTGCTGCAGCCTTATCAGGCTGTTCCTTAATTGGCTGCAAACCTTTAAGACTGATTGCCGCCAAGTCGGCTATCGCAGGAGCTTTATCCTGTCTTGCCGCCTCAGTAAGCCATCTTACCGCCTCATGCGGATTATGATATATTAAAACACTGTTAGAATACAGTTTGCCAAGTTTGTACTGAGCTTCCGCACTGCCATTTTCAGCAGCTTTTATAAGCAGGGAAAGATGCTCTTGATCACTTTCATCGAAGCTGCAAAGCTCATAGTGCAGACATCCCCAGCCATACATGGAATCGAGATCGCCTTTATCGGCTCTTTCCTTCAAAACCTTAAGTCTTTGCTTCAATTCGGCTTTATTTTCGGTCTTTTCTGTAAACGAACCGTAATAAAAATCATCCAGAGCCTTGCGCCCGGCATCCAGTTTATGCATCATAAATCCGTAAGTATCGCTGCATTTACTGTAATAAATGAACGCTTCGGCTTCGTCAGCGGCCGTTCCCAACCCCATACGGTACATATCGCCCAAACACAGACAGGCATATCTGTACAGCGCGGGGCTCTTCAAACATTTTTTGTACGCAGTCAAGGCCTCGGCATAATTCTGCTTTACTCCCAAGCCGTTATAATATAAATATCCGCGCGTAAATTCGGCTTTGAGATCGCCCTGATCGGCGCAGCGGGAAGCGTACTGAAAAGCCTTCTGCAAATCTCTGTCAAAGGCTTCGCCGCTTCTGCGGAAGGGAGCGCTCATATAAAAGAACAGAGCCGCTCCGAGCTGAGCCTCGGACTTCCCCTCTTCGGCTTCGGCCAGCATCAGCGCCAGACCGGGTTTTCTGCGCTCCATTCCGGCTTTGACCGCATCAATATAGTCGGAAGGCTCAATAATAGACCAGAAATAGTCTTCGTTTTTCTCCTCGCCCGTTTCGGTTTCAGCCGCTTTCGGGCTTCCGGATTCGGTCGAATCCGTCCTAAAGCAGGCCGTACCGCCGAAAAACAACAAGCCTGCCGAAACCGTCAAGGTCAAAATATTGCGAAAAGTTCTGTTCATACGCCCCGTCCTTTTTAAACTGCCTGTTTCCGCCAGCTTTGAATAATATAGAACCAATTTAAGCATTAAGCAACCCCCCGGACAAATTCGGCAAAACTGCAAATTCTGGCCGGCAGAAAACAGAGTGACATCCGCCCGGCTATACAGGAAACCCGTATAAGCGTCAAATACATAGAGCGCAGATTATGGAAATAAAACTTTCAGACCATTTTACATACGGCAGGCTGCTGCGCTTTGCCATGCCGTCCATGCTGATGATGCTGTTCACGTCCCTTTACGGAATAGCCGACGGCTTCTTTATTTCCAATTTTACCGGCAAAACAGCCTTCGCGGCCATAAATTTCATTATCCCCTTTTTAATGATCCTGGGAACGCTGGGATTTATAGTCGGCACGGGCGGCAGCGCGCTTATCGGCAAACCTCTGGGAGAAAAAGAGCCCGAAAGAGCCAACCGCATCTTTTCCATGCTCATTTATATAACGGCGGGAGCGGGCGTTTTTGTTGCGGCGGCGGGCATTATTTTTATCAGACCGACTGCCGTGCTGCTGGGCGCGGACGAATCTATGCTGGAAATCTGCGTGACCTACGGACGGATTGTCCTGCTGGGTCTTCCGACACTGATCCTCCAGTTCGCCTTTGAGAGCTTCTTTATTGTGGCCGAAAAGCCTAAAATGGGTCTGTATAACACTCTTGTCTGCGGAGGACTAAATATAGCGCTCGACTTTCTGCTGATAGGCGTGCTGCACATGGGCATAAAGGGAGCGGCTATTGCTACTCTGATAAGCCATCTGACCGGCGGGCTCATTCCTCTGTTCTATTTCACAGGCAATAATTCCAGTCTACTCCGCCTCGGCAAGGCGAGCTTCAACCTCAAAGATCTGCTCAAGACTTTAGGCAACGGCTCCTCCGAATTCGTCTCCAGCGTATCCATGTCGACGGTAAGCATGCTATACAATGTCCAGCTTATGAAATATGCCGGCGAAAACGGCATAGCCGCTTACGGAGTTATGATGTATGTGAGCTTCATATTCATATCGATGTTTATCGGCTATTCTTCCGGCGTCGCTCCGGTTGTCAGCTACCATTTCGGCGCTAAAAACACTAAAGAGCTGGAAAACCTCCTTAAGAAAAGCATGACGATTCTGTCTCTGGCTTCCGTGTTTATGTTTGCGGCAGGCCAGCTTTTTGCCCGTCCTTTCGCCGCCTTCTTCGTAGGCTACGATCCCGGCCTTCTGGAGCTTACGGTCAAAGGCTTCCGCTTCTTCTCATTTTCATTTCTGTTCTGCCCCTTCCCCATTTTCGGTTCCTCGCTGTTTACGGCTTTGAACGACGGCCTGACCTCGGCGGTTATCTCTTTTCTGCGCACCGTCATATTTGAAGCCGCCGCCGTCCTCTGGCTGCCCCTGCTGCTGGGCCTCAACGGCATCTGGCTCTCCTTAATAGCCGCCGAAGTCGCCGCTGCCGTTCTCACTTTCACATTCCTGATAATTAAGCGGCCAAAATACAAGTATTGGGGAAACGAAGCCTGACCGGCAGGCTTTCGCCGACGCCCGTCCGCAGGCTCTGACGAACCTATGGCAGCAAGCGCCCTGTCGACCCGGCGCGGCGAAGAAGCTATCTCTAAAACTAAGCAAACGACATCAAGATTGTCATTCTGAGCGCAGCGAAGAATCTATGCCCAGACACAAAGCAAGCGGCAGAAGCTGAATAAACGAAGCTGAGCGCCGGGCGGAAATTAGAGGATTCAAAAGATTTTCGGCGCAGGCAGAACCGAATAATCAAAAAGATACAGTACAGATTCATTGAGAAAGGCTGCCTGATGCGGGCAGATACAACAGCGGCTATGGAAAAATACAGAATACTCTGCTTCGGCGATTCGCTCACCTGGGGATTCGACCCGGAAAAGTTCGGAAGAATTGATGAAGACAAACGCTGGACGGGCGCGCTCCAAAAACTGCTGGGCGAACAGCGGTATAAGGTTATAGAGGAAGGGCAGAACGGCCGGACCATCGCCACCGAGGATCCCGCCGAAGGAGAAAAGAACGGCCTGACCTACATTATCCCCTGCCTGGAGAGCCAGAAGCCGCTCAACCTGATGATCCTCATGCTGGGCACGAACGATATGAAAAATAAGTTCGCTTACTCCGCCTCCGATATCGCCGGGGAAATGCAGCGCTTCCTGGAAAAAGTCCAGACTTATAACCGCTACCGCTTCAATAACGCCATGAAAATTCTGCTGATAGCGCCGCCCCTGATCAGCACCGAGGGCAAAGGCTCCTGGATGGAAGAAGCCTTTGACTATGACAGAGCGGCAAAAATCTCGGCAGAGCTTGTCAAGCGCTACCGTCAGCTGGCCAAAGTTTACGGATGCAGCTTCCTGGACGCCTCAAAAGTCATCAAAACCAGCCCCGCCGACGGCGTGCATATCGACGCAGAAAGCGGCGTCAAGCTGGCTCAAGCCATCTATGATAAGCTCAAGCAGGAGAATCTGCTTTAGAAAACGGCGCAAGGCTGCGCTTTGCCGGATCTGTGCAGCACGCCAACATTGTGATTCTGAGCGCAGCGAAGAATCTGTCGAATATAGATCCTTCGCCTGGCGGCCCTGGACGACAAGGAGAGCTACCCAGGACGACAAACACCCTGCCATTCTGAGCGCAGCGAAGAATCTATGTACTACATACGACAAAATTCCACAGTATGGCAGCTTAAGGCGCCAAATTGCAGAATAGCGCGACCGGCGCTTCAAAAGAAGCGCCGGTTTTCATTGGCCTCATAATACACTCTTATCCTACTTTTAACTTTAGACCACAATAAAGATGTTAGAATACGCTGATATTAGAGGTGAAGATTTAAGATTTTAGATTGCTATACGGAAGGCAGGACGCACAGCGGCGGAGGCATTGTTCACGCCGTCGTCGTCGATGTAGCCGTCGGCGCTCACGTCCGCCGCGTTGCTATCGTAGCTGCCGCGCGAACGGAGCCACCACCACGTATTACCTGCATATACACCACAATAAGTCTGTGTTCCACGCTTAATTGCATACGCAGTAGACTTAATAATGCGGTCACTATCGTTGGCAAATAAACTCTCCGCCTCGTTAATGCTCAGCAAAAACACACAGTCGTCCGTAGAAGGACCGGCATTGTTAGGAAGGCTGCTCACTTTGATCAAAGACTGTTCCTGAGCGCTGAACGCCTTCTGCAGAAACTCGCCGTTCAGCCAGCGGCGCAAAGTGCACGCAGACCATGTTATAGTTTCAAATTTCTCATTGTACGGCTTAGCATCCAGACCATACTCCGAGATAACCAGCAGAGCGTCGCTGTCGCGGCGCAGCACACGCCACTTTATCGGCTTAACTTCACCGTTTTCGCCTTGCGGATAACGCCCAAACTCAAAACGCTCGCCCACCCGCTTATTCGCATATACCGCCCGCAGCGAAGCCAAAGTACCGCTCTGAACACTTGAAGGCTTCGGCGTAGGCCCAGGCAAGTTAGTCGGAACGACTGGAGGATTGACAACAGGCGTAACTGAGGCGACATGCTCCCGAGCGCCCCAAGGCGAACCGGCCGCAGGGCCGTTATAATAGACGCGCTTCAGACCTTTGAAAGCGCCCACGCCTATCTCGGAAACGCTTTCAGGCGCCTTCAGCTTTTTCAGCGAAGAGCAGTTCTCAAAGGCATAACTGCCGATTGTACGCAAAGAAGACGGAAGAATCACCGACTGCAAACCTGCATGATCAGCCAGACATTCTTCGTCTAAAGCCGTTATATGCTCGGGAATCACAAAGGTTCCGCCATAGCTTTCGTCTATTGAAAACAAAACGCCGTTCTTCTCTTTCTTTAACATCGATTCATAAGGCGTATATTTATTTCCCTCAAACAAACCATACAGAACGGCGCCGCAGTCGCGGCAGCTGCAGACGGAGAAATCTATACTGCGGTGAGCGCATAAGCCGGATCCGGAGGACGGCTGCGGGTGTGCGCCTCCTGCGCTTTTAATATTCCAGCCAACGACGACGGCAAAGGAGCGCAGAACCGTTTCAGCGGCTTCCTGCTGAAGACCGCCGTCGGTCATTTCCTTAACCAGATAATGGAAGACCCTTTCGCGGGCTTCAGCTTCGGTCGGCGCTTTCAGCAGGTTCTCCCCTATGCTGAAGTTATCAGCCGCAATTATCAGCAGATTGCGCTCAGTTTTGAAATTGAGCCCTGGCAGCATATCGTGTATGACTCCCCTGAACCTGGTCTTGTCCGTAAGTATTTCCGTCCCCAGACGCTTTACGCACTCTCGGAGCGCTTTCTGCATGGCCTCTTCGTTCATCAAAAACGGTCCTTTGACTTTCTCTCAGCTGAGTTGAACCTTATTTATTTTGGGCATATAACAAAATAGGTAGTTTCTTGCTTTCGTCTTAATCAAAAACCTTATATTTACGACATTTTGATTTTTGAATTTTTCAAAAGCCACCTAAAATGTCACAAGGCCTTTATTTTTATATCCGCTTAACGCAATCCTTTTGCGGAACGAAAATTTCGGTAAAACCGCGCCGGCGCTCCCGTGCGAAGCGCCGCGCCGACGGTTGTCCGCGCAGCAAGTCCGGGATTTTATCATCGCCCGGCGGATCTGGACGACAGAACATTTGTCATTTTGAGCGAAGAATCTATATCCTACAACATAGATCCTTCGCTTGGCGGCTCAGGATGACAAAAAAATTCGGTTCCGGACGACAAAAAATGCGGTTCCGGACGACAAGAATATAGGCGGCTGGGAACAACAAAATAAGGTAAAGCAAAATCAGGAATAGCTCGGGAGGGCACGGACAAAACCTTGTGAAAACAAAGCGCGGACGCAAAGGCGGCAGTCAAAGCGTGAATACTTGCGCAGGGCGGCAGGAAAGCGGTTCTCGTTTTCATAATTGCCGCTTATGACAAACAGCATTGCGAGATTTCTATTATATACAGCGGCAATATTGGCTTTTATCTTAATTCCGCAGCCCTCTCATGCCGATACAGAGGCGGATTCAGCCGAAGACGCCGACGCCGT
>JAFTAM010000196.1 GCA_017458675.1 bacterium | reverse complement strand
TCTGCTTAAAGCCTGTTTTTGCTTAACTTACCGACAGTGGTAAAGCCATGTATGCTTAAAGCTGCTTTTGCTTAACTTGACGACTGCGGTTTCGGGACCGTCAGCTTCTAGGTTGGATAAAAGAACGGACCGGCTTGAAATGAGTCGAAACTATTATAACTTTGCGCGCTTAAAAAAAGGAGGTTGATGTTGCTGTATGAAACAAGACTGTTCCGTTTTTTATCATTTTGGAGGCGAGATTTCGTGAAAAGACCGGATCGTTTCTTTTTCGCTCTGAGTTTAATTCTGAGTATTATTTCGGCTTTGGCTTTCTGTGCGCTGGGGCAGGAGGGCAAGAGCGCTCCTTCAGCTGTCAACGGCCAGAACACCGGCGGCAGTCATAACGGCATAGATACGGTTGCCATAAGCAAAATTACTCCGCGCACTTCGGCCTGCGTCCCCGTAAAAAGCACCTTTCCGATAAGTCTTTCCGTTTATGCCGAACTTAAGACCTCTAAAACCGGCACGGTAAAAATCGGGGCTTTTCTTTGGACTCCCGGCGGCGGTTCCGGCAAGGGAGCTTATAAAAAAGGTCTTTCTCCTCTTTGCAAGATGGTAACAAAACCGGTCAAAAACGGCAAAAACACCGTTGATCTTTCTTTGCCGCCGGTATCGCTGCCCTCTGATATTAAGTCAAATACTCAGGTAATTACTGTAGTCAGCCTACAGAATGAAAAGGAAAAGGAAGTGGCTTGGAACAGCAGCTATAACTTTATCAGAGGAGAGATGATCCTCACCAAAACTTCCCGGACCTCTCCCCGCGACGTTATAACCGTTTTGAGCTATGCTCCCAAGGCCGGCGATTTAGCGGTTGGAACTTCTCATCAGTTCACTTATAAGTTTCAGTACAGCTTGAAAAGCCGCGATTATGCTTTTGTCAACTTTGAGCTGGGCGACGCTAAGAACGATCTTACCGTGGGGCCCTGGCACTGCGCCGCTATACCCGTTCCCAAGGGCAGCGGCATCGTCAAATATGTCAGCGAGCCGTATTTCTTCCCTTATGCGCTGAAGTTTTTAGCCATGCGGCTGAGCGTTCACTACCGAGTCAAACCTCTGAGCGGCACAGAAAATTCACTTTTTTATGGCGATTGGAATTTAGTTGCTCCGTAACAGCTTGAGTTTATTAGTTATTTTTGCTAGAATAGAATATATATTTATCTTTTTCGGAATATTTATCTGCTCTTTCGATAACAGGAGGTTTTATGGATATATCTTTAGCGCTCGCAGAAGCCGCCGCGGCGGCCTCTCTGCAGCTCATACGGAGCGAATATGCTGATAAAAGTCCTGTCTGCCGCACTTCTGACGGTCTGTTCCTGGAGGCGATATTAAAGAGCAGGAGCGAAAACGGCAGACCGAATAAGCCTGCCGCCGCCGAAACGGATAATTTATTCTTAGGACGAAATGATAAAGCGCCTAAGGTGAAGCTGGTTGCCTCGGTGCGCAGTCGCATCCGCCGCGCCGCCGAAAGCCTTTCATGGGAGCTGCCTCTGGCGCGCAGGTTTGCCGTCGCTTCCGGATTTGCTCTCTTGGTGGGCGCCGCCTGGGGCCTGGTGAATCCCGCTCCCGCGCAGGCCGAAAATCTTCCCGCCGCTTTAACGGTAAGAAGCAGCTGCGATACCGATAATATGGTCGCTGCCACCGTAGTAACTCCTACCAATCAGGCATTGCGCTACGGACGCATGTATAAGCTTATGGGCGAGGCCTCGCATACCAATGTCAAGGGCGGCGTCCATACTAATGTTTTAAGCGGCCACGGCAACCATTTCAACCGCGATATGGACAGCGGTCCAGGAAATGTCGGACATGTTGATTCCAATGGCAATCCTACCGACCCTAAACCTTAATTTATCTGTAGTTTTTACTGTTTAGAACATAATTTAAATATTCGTATATGTGGCTTTTATTTGAGAGGGCGGCTTATGAAATATTATAAAATATCCTTGGAAAACAAACTTAAGGAAGCTTTGCCTGCCGAAGATTTATTCGCCGATAACAGGTGCGGGTCAAAGTGCTCCTGTGTAAGGCTGATCCCAAGAAACCTGCGTAAGCTGAACGGCGGCTGGGAGCTGACTCTTAAGAGCCCGTTTGTAAAATTGGCGGCGGCCGCCGCGGTTGGCGTGACTGCCCTTTCAGGAGCGGCGCCGGCTCAGGCTAACGAAGGCCTCGTCCTCAATAGTATTGACAGCGTAAGAATTTATGAGACCTGTTTTCAGCCTCAGGCGGCGGGCGCGATAGTCAGCGATATAACTCTTGGCGCCGTAAAGGTAGAGGGCAGAACGGAAGAAGAGTGCCGCTTCATCGCCGGTCAGCACAGCAATTCTTATCAGCACACCAACAGCGCCCCTACTTCCCACAGTAATGCGGGCTGGGCAAACCATTCCAATCAGGGCGGCAGCCATTCCAATTCTGACTGGACCAACCACTGCAATACTAATATTGACGGTACCAGTCACGTCAATATGATGCACGGAGATTTCCTTTTCTAACCTGTTTTATGTTTTCTGTCCCTGTCGGTTCACTTCGTATGCTTGAGGAGGTAAGGTTTATATGCTGGAATTAAAAGCCCCTGTAAGCTGTGAAGTATCTCTGTCCGACGAAACCGGAATTCTTAATCCTGAGCAGATAAAAACCGTACTGAAAAAGCTGGAAGCGGATATCAACGAGCTGGAAATTTCCGGTTGGGAGAGCTGGTTTAAGGCATACGGCGCCGAGGCTTGGCAGGAACTTCTGGAAACGCTGGAGGCGTTGAAAAAATGTTTCCATATTCACTGCTTTAATTCCGGCCTATTGGACGGCGACGGGTTTACCCGGGCTCTTACGGCTCTGCGCCGCAATTCCAATTTAGGCACTCTGGTTTTCCATTTCGGACGCGTCAGTTCGCCGGAGGATAATCCTGCGGCTTATGCCGAATTAAAGATGGCAGCGGAAGCGGGATTCGACGCCTGCGCCGCCGTGACTTTAGACGGTCAGTCCGCGGAAGTTTTAGACAGCTTATGCGAAGGCGCCCTCGACGGGGGAGCCTCCTTTGTCTTTTTTGAGCGTCCCGCTCCTCAGAGGGACGCTGCCGGCGGCGACGCTTTTTATGAAGGCGTATCTCATATAAGAGAGATGCGCGATTTGGGCATGAATGTCGGTTTTTACAACTGCTTCCCCAATTGCATATCCGGCGGCGACGCCTTCGGCTGTTTCGCCGGAACCGTGAAATGCTTTATCAATGCCGAGGCCAGACTTAGCCCCTGCCGCTATTCGCAGAAGCATACCCAAGGTGATCTTCTGCATGAGGACTTGCAGGCTTTGTGGCACGACGGCATGTTTGAGCCTTACCGGGCGGACAGCGACGGCTTGTGCGGCGGCTGCGCCCATATCGGCAAATGTCCCCGCGGCTGCATGCTCTATGCCTTGGAGCTGGGACTTGACGGCGATCCTTTGATAAGCCTTCCTGAAGACGAGGAACAGACGCTGCAGGAGGTCGTTCTGGAGGATGAGCTCTGTCCCGTACCCCGTTATAATATCAGAAGCGAAGCTTTCGGCTGGCTTTTGATGCGCGGCGCTCAGGTAATCCCCGTAACCGCTAAGGCAGGTTCGGTGCTGGCCATGCTTTCCGGGCGTCATTCGCTGGGCGATATTGAAGAAAAATTCGGTCAGGGCGCTCTTTCTTTTGTTTATTCTTTATATGTGCGCGGATTTGTGGAATTCCGAGAAAAGATTCCCGACGCTTAATTGTTGAGTTGACCGTGTTTGCGATATTAGAACAGTATGCAGTAGGAGTTGAATATGTTAAGATCGCGTAAATATAAAAGCAAACATAATTCTTTGGCTTTTACGCTCATAGAACTGCTGATAGTGATAGGAATAGCCGCGATTATTCTGACGATCGCCATTCCTGCCTGGCGCAGCTATTATCTGCGTATTGTCACTGTTTCGGCTGCCAATACCTTATGCGGGGATTTGCGTCATACCAGAATGATGTCTAACCAAAAGCAATATTTCGGTGAATTCTCTTATAACGGCGGCGGTTATACTTATCCGGCCTCGTTAAGGCGCGGTATGAGCGCTGACAGTTGTTATGTATGCTTAGCTATGAATCATACAAAAAGGAATACTGGGAGCGGTTCTTGGGGATCCAGCGATGTGACAGAAAATACTATCGTAACTCCTTTAGATAGTAATATTTATTTCTCTAATGCCAGCAACGGTGCAAAACTGGAAAAAGCTTATATAGTGTTTATGAGCCAAGGCACTGTCCGAGAACAGTCAGGCTTTAAGAAGACTGATGAAGGAAATTATGTTATTTATGTAGTCTGCCCCGGAGTTATTTCTATTCCTGTAACAGTTATGGCTTCCGGAAGGGTAATAGTAGGGTAGAGGTTCTATGAATAAGCATATATTTAATATAAAGAAAAATAAGCGCGGAGCGGCTTTGATTTCCGCTTTGATGTGTCTGGTTATATTAGGCATAATCTGCAGCGGTTTTATGCAGAGTATTGTAAAAGATAATAAGTTTTCGCAGTCTACAATTTTTAATACTATAACATTGTACACGGCCGAAGCCGGCCTGGAATACGGCAAATGGCTGGTTAAGCACAACCTGTCTTATTATCCTGCTCGCAATATCCGAACCTATAAATACACTACCAGCGGCAACTTAACTAACGCTACAACTCCGTCTGCCTCTACAAACGAAGGAAAAATGCTGGCTGGATCTGTTTATAATTTATGGGGAACCGCTTTTTTATACGATTATTCCAGCAGTATCATCAATGAGGAACTTAGGACTAATTTGGCCAGTTCCACGCCGCTCAGATCATGTGAATTTGTCTATATGAGCGATTTGAGCTTTGAAGATGACAACGTAAGCGGCCGCCGAAATAATTTGGGCAAAAACACCTATTACTGCCTCAGTTCCTTCGTTTTAGCCGCTAAGCCTTATAACAATACGGTTTCGGGCAACTATTCCGGTTCTGACGTTTGGCCTAACTCCTCCTTATCCAACGGCCTTCCGGTAGGATTGTCTTCTACGGGCCATATCTGGGCTCTTCCCAAGACGGGAACCTTTGTCAACGGCGTGGGAGGTTCAGGCGGTTCATATTTGCAGTTTATGAATCAAATAGGAAGCAGTACCCTGTATGACCAAGGCTTTAGATTGAGAACCAGCCGTACGGTGAACTGCCAGTTCACTCACGGATGCGCTTTGGCGAGCCAGTCCGGAAGAACCGACGCCCCTTCTGATCCTGCTTTAACTGAATATTTTACGAATTACGGAGAGTGGTATAGATGAGGAATAGCTTTATTAAGCGCGGCTTCCGCGGCGTCACTCTTTTGGAAATACTGGTTTCGGTGGCTGTTCTGGCCGTAGGCTTAGGCATAGCTTTTCAGGTTTTTCCCATGGGCTTTGCGGTATCGGCCAAGAGCAAGAATTTAAGCCTGGCTTATGAGCTGGCGGCTAAACGGCTGGAGGAGGCCCGAGGCCGCGTGCTGTTCGGCGGCAACCGCGCCAATACCAGCATAACCAACGGCGAGCGTTCTTTCTACGGAAATCTGCGCGCTCCCAATCCCGAAGCCGCCGGTGAAACCGCCTACAGTCAGGTCAATACCAACGGTCAGTGGATCCCCTGCGGTACAACGGGCACTCCCGAAGCTTTTTACTACTACAAAGTAGACTGCATTCCGGTTATCGATACCAGGGGTCTGTATGCCGAATTCCCGCATTATTATAAGGATGACAACAGCTTCAGGCCTGATACGATGGCAGGTACTGCGCCTTGGACAGACAACGCTTATAACAGCGGCAATGTTTTAGCCGACGGCTTTGCCAGTATGTACCGTATTACCGTTACGGTGCGCGGTCCCTTCCCTCCGCCTACCAACGGTCTGAATGCCAACGCTTTGGCCGCTCAATCCAACAGAGCCTCGGACACCGTCTTTAATACTTTGGATGATACCAGCAAGCACGCATTGAGCGAGGCAGTATTATCTACGATAGTCGCCAATTCAAGACTGGGAGACGGCCTTCTGGCCAAGGAGATTACGCTCAGATATCCCAACAGCGTGAAAAGCCATGTAAGCGGTTTGGGCCAGCGTTATCCTGTCACCAACGGTTTGGTCAATAACGTTATTTACGTAAAGGGATACGGCGGTACCGGAGCCAGTCTGAGAGCTGAGAATTTTACTCTGCTCTTTACTCCCAATTTAACGTCTATGGAATTGGATGATACCGGACCTACCATTGTCAGCTCGGCCGTTGCCGCCGGCGGTACTCTTACCAGTCTGGAGCAGCTGGTGGATCGCAGCACGGGAATTGATGAAAAATATAAGGCCAATGCTCATTATAAATCCCTGTTCGGCAGTAATCTGACTTCCAGCGCTAAGAGCGTGGCCCTTATGGACGGTACTTACTGCGGCACTAATTTATATAATATGGACAATATTGTAATATTCTGTCCTACTTATGCAAAGAGTTACGCTCACAATAGCTGTACGTTCAACAATGGAGGCTGGGTTGCCGAAAGCAATAAGCTTTGGCGCATGACTCCTCCTAATGCCGCCGGAAATACGGAATCGTATTGGAAGTTTGAACTGGTCAATGAGCTTTTCGGACGCGATGGAGATTATACTACCGGCGTCAATAAAAATTCAGGTTATGGTAACGGTACGGTTAGCCGCGAGGGTTATCTGATGGATAAAGTTTTCGATGGGGATATTCTTTTGAGCAGCGGCTATATCGGCTACCCTGTGGGCAGCGGCAGCGGAAGCGGCATTACTGGTACCCGCGTGCGTTCTTTGGTAACTATAGAGAGTGGCTTAAAGTCTTCGACAGTTTACCAGGAAGATCCGACTACCGGTCTTCCTACGGCGGTCTCCGGAGCTGCTTCCAACTATTAGTATGGTAAGGAGGAATATAGGTTTGAGATTTTCAGGAAGAACTTCTAGACGCAGAGCCGGCTTTACGCTCATGGAAATCATGATCGCCGTAACTCTGTTCTCATTATTTACTCTTACCATTACGGCGGTGCTCCGAGGCGGTCTGATGTCCTTTAAGCGCGGTCAGGTGCTGAGCGCGCTCAGAGGCGATGTCTCCAACGCTATGAGCCATATAGCAATCAGCCTGCGTGCGGCGGCCCAGGGCGCCAACTCTGTCAGCATGCCGGCTCTGACGAGCGCCGATCAGTCTAAATCTTTGACCTTAACCAGGCTTAAGCCTTATTGCACCGGTTCTAACGATAAGACCAGCAGCGCCAGTTTAAACAGCAGTATTGTGGATGTGGCTTCTAATTACAGTTATGCCATAGCCTACAAAATAGAAAAATCGGGCGACGTTTACAATTTATACTGCACAGACGCCAATGTCAGCAATAATTCCTATATTTTGCTGGATAATGTCATGTGTTCCAGCGTTCCGGGCGGAGAAGGCAGCGGAGTGAGTTACTTCCAGTGGAAGCGCAGGCGCGGCGAAACTGACGTAGCTCCTTCTTACGTGATGAACATTCGCTTAATGAGCGGCAAATACTGCGGCGAGGACCTGCTGACCTGTACCATGGCTACTGAGGCTGCGGTGCGTTCTCCCGGTTACAGTTCTTCAGACTGGAGTCCCATCAAGGCCTCCGGCAAGACCCGTTCGCTGGCCCCGGAGATCCCTGTGATTAACCGGATGTTCCGCCCCGGTCTGGCGCCTATGCCTTAAAAGATCGCATTCAGTCTATGTTTTAAAGGTCCGGTTTCCCGCCGGACTTTTTTATTTCCCGGCAGCCTGACGCCGCTCTCACACTATGAGGAATTTGCGGAAATTTCCAGGATAAAGTATTATTTTCTCAATACTCGGAAAGGAATGGAAGAGATGGATTCGGTTTTGGAAGAATTATTGGCGGAGCGCGATACGCTGATAAGGGCCGAAGGCAAAGCGGAAGGCAAGGCGGAAGGCAGAGCGGAAGGCAAAGCTGAGGGCCGGTTGGAGGGTACTGTTTCGGCGTTTATAGGCTTGGTAAGAGAAGGCATTTTTACTGCCGCCGAAGCCTGCAGACGCGCAGGCATATCTGAAGAAAAATTCAATGCCTTTATGGAAAAGTATGATCGGGAGCATGCCTCCGTACAGTTAAACTGACCCTGTCAGCTTCGCATACAGGCCATGAGCTTAGGTTTGCCGCTTTGGAATAGGCTGCTCAGCTATGGCAGGCTTGTCAGGCTCGGCAGCTTCTTTCTGCATAAGAAAAATATAAAAATATGCAGACTTCGGCTCTCAAATTAGTAGGATTAAGAGGCCCGTTTTCCAAAATAATAGGTTATGAAAACTGTAGCCATGCTTTTAGCCGGCGGAGAAGGCTCCAGGCTTACGGTTCTCTCGGAAAAGAGAGCCAAGCCCGCCGTTCCATTTGCCGGGAAATTCCGTATTATTGATTTTACTTTATCCAACTGCGTCAACAGCGGCATCAATACCGTGGGCGTTTTAACTCAGTACAGGCCGCACAGCCTGGCCGATCATATCGGCATCGGTAAGCCTTGGAACCTGGACCGCAGCCGCGGCGGCGTCAGAATTCTGCCTCCCTATCAGGAGAGGGGCGGTCAGCACTGGTATGCCGGCACGGCGGACGCTATCTACCAGAATCTGGGCTTCATCAAGGACAACCAGGCCGACCTGGTGCTGATCCTTTCCGGCGACCATATCTATAAAATGGATTACAACGCCATGATTCAGGCCCATTTGGCCAACCATGCCGATTTGACGGTGGCGGTCATGCCCGTTCCCATTGAGGAAACTCACCGCTTTGGCATCATGGTGGTCGACGGCGACGGCCGCATTACCGAATTCTACGAGAAGCCCAAGGAGCGCGACAAGGGCAATCTGGCCTCTATGGGCATTTATATCTTCAACGCCGACGTGCTGGCCGATCGCCTCAGCGAAGCGCCCGGCGTCAAGGTCGATTTTGGCCATGATATTATTCCCGATATGGTGGCCCGCGGCGACAGAGTCTTCAGCTACCGCTTTGAAGGCTATTGGATCGACGTCGGCACCATCGACTCCTATTGGTCCACTAACCTGGAGCTTCTGCAGAAAGACTGCGGCTTAGACCTTTTCTCCAACAAATTCCCCATTATGACCCTTTCCGAAGAGCGTCCGGCTGTCAAGCTGGGGCCTCAGGCCAAGGTCGAGGGCAGTCTCCTTTCCAACGGCTGCGTAATCCGCGGTACGGTAATAAACAGCGTTCTCTCTCCCGGCGTTTATGTCAGTCCGGGCGCTATAGTTAAAGACTGCGTGCTTATGAACGATATCTGGGTCGGTCCCGGAGCCCGCCTCGATAAGCTGGTGGTCGATAAGCGTGTGGTAATCGGCGCGGGAGCCGTGGTCGGCACGGGCGATGAAAGCGTCGTCAACGAGGCTATGCCCGATAAGATCTTCGCCGGCATTACGGTGATCGGCAAGGATTCGATTATCCCCGAAAGCGCCAGGATCGGACGCAACGTCCTGATCGGCAGCGAGCGCGACGAAAAAGATTTTCCCGAGGACGGCATTGTCGGCGACGGCAAGAGCGTTTAGACGGTGTGAATATTTACAGGAGTGATTATTTATTATGTCAACAGCTTTTGCCATGATTATGGCCGGAGGAGGCAGCCGGGAACTGAGCGTTTTAACCGAGGTTCGGGCCGACGCCGCCGTCGAATTCGCCGGTAAATACCGCTTAATCGACTTTCCTCTTTCTAACTGCGTAAATTCCGATATCTACAATGTGGCCGTTCTTACCCAGTACCGCCCCCAGAGCTTAAACGCCCATATCGGCACCGGAACCCCCTGGGACCTGGACCTGAGCAAAGGCGGCGTGCGGGTGCTGCAGCCCTACCGCGGCGGCAAATACGGCGACTGGCAGAAAGGCAACGCCGACGCTGTACGCCGCAACCTCGACTATGTTCTCTCACAGGACGAGGAGCATGTGCTGATCCTTTCCGGCGATCACGTCTATACTATGGACTACCGCCCTCTGCTGCAGTTCCATGCCGACAACAAGGCCGATTTGACGGTCTGCGTGCGCAACGTCAATATCTTTGAGGCCCACCGCTACGGCATCGTTCTGGTCAGCAGCGACAACAGCGTTTACGGCTACGACGAAAAGCCCAAAAGGGCCAAGGGCAGTCTGGCCAATATGGGCATCTACGTCTTCCGCAAGGAATTCCTGGTTAAGCTCTTAACCGAGCATCCGGAATTCAACGATTTCGGCCGCGATATTCTCCCTTATATTATTAAAGGGAACGGTCGCGTATTCGCCCGCTACTGTCCCGGCTATTGGGCCGATTTGGGCAATATCCAGGCCTACTGGGAAGCAAATATGAGCCTTTTGGCCGAAGATCCCGCTCTCGATCTTTACGATCAGACCTGGACCGTGCATACCCGTTCTACCGATCAGGCGCCGGTCTATATCGATCCTGAAGCCAAGGCCGGCGACAGCATTCTGTGCAACGGCAGCCAGGTATACGGAGAGGTCAGCCGCTGCGTGATCGCCTCCGGCGTTGTGGTTGAGCCCGGCGCCGTGGTTAAAAACAGCGTCATTATGAATAACGTCCGCATAGGGCGCGGCGCCGTAGTAGATAACTGCGTCATAGACAAGGACGTCGTTATCGGCGAAAACGCTAAAGTGGGCGCGGGAGAGGACGTCGTTCCCAACCGCGAGATTCCCGGAATTCTTAACACCGGTCTGACTCTGATCGGACGCGGCCGCCGCATCGCCCCCGAGGCGGTGATCGGACGCTCGGTCATTATCCATCCCAACCACGCTATCGGCGTTCAGGAGGAGGTCGGCGGCGAAATTGCCAGCGGCTCCAGCGTAGGAGAATCTGAGCGTTAACGGCGAAAAGAGGTTCCGCAAGGTCCGCTTTCCGCACAATACAGGGCGTATGAGGCCGAGGCTTTATACGCCCTTTTATTTTGGCGGCGCAGCGTCGGCCTGCGCTGAGCATGACAGAGTGTTTGTCCTTCTGAGCCGCCCTCTCTTGTCATCCTGAGCCTTAGGCGAAGGATCTATATTCGACAGATTCTTCGCTGTCGCTTTCAATGACAAGAGCTTCAAGTTTGCTGCGCTCTCAATGACTGCGGCGCGGCGTTCCAGCAGCAGGGAAAACGCTGTAGGCCTCTTGTTTTAAAAGGCGTAAAGCGTTACAATAAATATGTAAAAAGGAAAGACATCTGCCGATTTCTCACCCGGCAGCTGCCTCTCAATATAAATCCCCTAACGGGTCTTTATAGAGAACGAGACATCCGCGAGTTTGACGTCAGGCGGGTGTCTCTTAGTTTATTACCTATAAAAGCTTTTCAACCTTATATAAGCGGAAGTGACAATCGCTTTAACAAACGGCGGATAAAAGCCATAAGTCAAAGTCCATAACATGAAGAGACTGTAAATTATATCTTCTGTCATGCAATCACCTCCTTTCTCACTTCGTCAGCGGCCGATTAAGACCCGAAGGAGAAAACGAGAGGCAGGGACCACCGGAACAGGCAGCTATCTTTCCCAGGATATTTATGATAGCATAAAATTTACAGCAGAACGGCGCTTTTCATGTAAAAAAGGCAAAGATATTTTTGCTGGGTTTTGAGACGATTTAAATTATATAATTGAGCGTCTTTCTGTTTGCCGGCGTAAGCCTTAGGCGAAGGATCTATATTCGATAGATTCTTCGCTGTCGCTCAGAATGACAAGAGCTCCAAGTTTGGTGCGCTCTCAATGCCAGAGCGTTGGAAACAGCAAGGTAAATGCTTTATATGGCGTGCTGAAAGTGCAGAATAGCGCCGCCGCTCAAAAAAAAATGTAAAAAAAATAAAAAAGTCTGGACGTTTCCTTAACAGTTAAGCTATAATAAAAAATTATGGAACGTAAGGATTTAAGAAATTTGGCGATAATCGCCCATATTGATCACGGTAAAACCACTTTGGTTGACGGTCTGCTGCGTCAGGCCGGAGCTTTCAGAAGCGGTCAGGATGTGGCGGATCGCGTTATGGACTCCAACGACTTGGAGCGCGAGCGCGGCATAACCATTCTGGCTAAAAATACGTCGGTAGTTTATAACGGCATCACTTTAAATATTGTCGATACTCCCGGACATGTAGATTTCTCCAGCGAAGTCGAACGCATTTTAGGCATGGTTGACGGCTGTCTGCTTGTGGTCGACGCCTTTGAAGGCCCGATGGCTCAGACGCGCTTTGTGCTCAAAAAAGCCTTGGAAACCGGTCTGACGCCTATTCTGGTCGTCAATAAGATCGACCGCCCAGACGCCCGTCCCGATCAGGTGGTGGACGAAGTTCTGCAGCTCTTTATCGATCTGGGCGCCGACGACAATCAGATCGATTTCCCCATAGTCTATGCTTCCGCCCGCAGTCAGGTGGCCGCTCTCGAGCCTGAAGGGCCCTTTGAGAATCTTCAGCCTCTTTTTGAGACTATTGTCCAGCACATCCCCTGTCCTAAGGGAGATTTTGACGCGCCTCTGCAGATGCAGGTCAGCAATCTGGACTATGACGAATATGTGGGACGCCTGGCTATCGGCAGGATTATGAACGGCAAAATTACTCCGTCCAAGAGCGTGACTTACGGCAAGGACGAGGCCGGAGCTCATAACGGCAAGGTCGGACAGGTCTTTTCCTATGTCGGTTTGAGCCGCAGGCCGGCCGAAAGCGCCACGGTAGGCGATATTGTAGCTTTGACGGGACTTTCCGAGGTCTCCCTGGGAGATACCGTCACCGAGCTTGGAGCGGACGGCTTCCTGCCGGATCTCTCTATCGAGGAACCTACTCTGGCCATGACTTTTATGGCTACAGACAGTCCCATGGCCGGACGCGACGGCAAGTATGTCAC
>JAFTAM010000195.1 GCA_017458675.1 bacterium | reverse complement strand
CCGGCATAGCGAAAACATGCAGAACATGCTCTAAAGATTCTTCGCTGCGCTCAGAATGACATGGGAAACATTTGCAAGCATTGGTAAAACAAGTTAATGTACCATTTTTAGCAAATTATAGGCTTAACTTACCGACATTGACGGATAGGCGGAGCCGAGCGCAAAAGATAAACGGCATAACAAAAACAAGTAAAACATGCTTGACAGATTCTTCTCTGCGCTTTAAATGACAGAGAAAACATTTACAAGCCTTATGCAGAAATGCTCTTGTGCCATTTTTAGCAAGTTATTGCCTTATCTTTACGACATTGTTTGCCGGCGCAGCAGCAATTAAAGCTCAGCTGCCGCGCAGGTAAGGCGCCCCGCTTTTTCGGAAGCGGAGCGTTTTTTTTTGCTGCATTCGTTCGAAACTTCGATGTTTATGCCGCCGCGTTAGGATACGCGGGAATCGTATCGCTGCCGTAACAGGAAAACAGGTAAAAAGGACTGGAAAGACTAAAGAACGGTTACTATGAGATTTTTGCAGAAACTAGGGAAGGCCTTGATGCTGCCGGTGGCGGTGTTGCCGATTTGCGGCCTTCTGATGGGAATAGGCTATTTTTTATGCCCGGCTTCTATTCAGGGCGGAGAGATCCACGGATTTTTCAATCTTCTGGGCTTATATCTGGTAAAGGCCGGAAGCGCGGCCATAGACAATATCGCCTGGCTCTTTGTGGTGGGCGTCGGCGTAGGCATGTCGGATGACAACGACGGTACCGGCGCGGTAGCGGCGCTGTTGTCGTGGCTGATGATCATTACGCTGCTGAGTACCGATTTTGTAGTCAGGATGGCCCCTTCGGTTTCGGAGAATATCAGCGGCAAGCTGGCTTTTGACAAGATTGCCAACCCGTTTATCGGAATTCTGGCCGGATTGATTGGCTCTGAGTGTTACAACCGATTCAAAAAGGTTCGCCTTCCTTCCTGGCTGTCCTTTTTCAGCGGCAAGCGCTGCGTCGCCATTATTGCGGCTGTGGTGTCAATCGCTGCGGCTTTGATCCTCTTATTCGTATGGCCCGTCCTTTACGGCGGATTGGTCAAGCTGGGCGGCGGAATCGCCGGTATGGGCTATTTCGGGGCCGGTATCTACGTTTTCCTGAATCGGCTGCTTATACCCTTAGGCCTCCACCATGCGCTGAATAACGTTTTCTGGTTTGATACGGTCGGTCTGGGCGATCTGACGCATTTCTGGGCCGGAGACACCTCTGCTGACGTAAAGTGGTCGCTGGGCATGTATATGTCCGGCTTTTTCCCCTGTATGATGTTCGGCATACCCGGCGCGGCGCTGGCCATGATCCACTGCTCCAAACCCGAAAAAAAGAAGGCGGCGCTCGGTATTTTAGCTTCAGCGGCGATCTGTTCTTTCGTCTGCGGCGTAACGGAACCGTTCGAGTTTGCCTTTATGTTTGCCGCGCCTGTGCTTTATGTCATATACAGCGCGCTGTACGGCATTTTTGCCTATATCGCCTGTGTCGTCGGTTTCCGGGCCGGTTTTTCGTTCTCCGGAGGCGTGACGGATCTGATCTTTTCTTCATCTCTTCCGGCTTCCGCCAAAACCTGGATGATTATTCCGCTGGGACTGGCGGCCTTTGCGGTATTCTACGGAGTCTTCCGCTTTGCGATAGTAAAATGGAACTTGATGACTCCGGGCCGTGAAGAGGACAAGGGAGCGAGTGCGGAAGCGGAAGAAGCTTCTGCCCGCGCCGCGCTCAAAAGTTCTGATGCAGGCGAACCCTCCGTCCTGGATACCGTTTACGCTCCGCAGGCTGGCAGGCCTACTATCAGCGATGCATCCGACAGTTCCGAAGCCGGCGGAACCTCTGTCCGGGGCGCGGTTTACGCTGCGCGGTCAGGCAGGGACGCGGCCGGAGCTGCCGCCGATAGTTCAGGAGCGGGCGAAACTTCTGTCCGGAGCTCGGTCTACGCTCCGCGGTCAGGCAGGCCTACCGTCAGCGATCTTGCCGAGAGTCCGCATTCAGGCAGATCTTTCGTTCAGGATTCGGCCGGCAGTTCGCCGTTAGGCGCATCTTCCGTCCGAAATACCAACGGTCCGCAGGCAGGCAAAGCCTACCTCTGGGATACGGCCAACGGCCCGCATGCGGGCAGAGGCGCGAACCGGGATGCCGCCAACAGGCCGCAGACAGGCAGATCTTCCGTCCGGGAGACCGGCGTTCCGCAGGGCGGTCCGCCCTCTGTCTGGAACAGCGTTGAATTACATCCTGCCAAAGCTGAAGTTGTGGTAGAGGATCAGTTTATGGATATGGCCTCCGGAATATTGGAAGGAATAGGCGGCATAGATAATCTGATTTCCCTTGACAACTGCATCACCAGGCTTCGCATGGAAGTAAAGAATTCGGCGCTGGTGAACGAAGCCAGGATCAAAGACGCCGGCGCTCGCGCCGTTTTGCGCACGGGCAGGAACAGCGTACAGGTGGTAATCGGTACGGAAGTTCAGTTCGTAGCCGACGCGTTCCGCGAGATCTTCAGGGTAGATAAATGATTGTAATTTGAAGGCTGCGCCGGATAATCCGCATCCGAGGGGGGAGGCTGCGGAAGCAGTTCATAAGATCGACATTAACGCCGTCGCCGCTCTCCCGGGCCGATCCGGCGCAGATGCGGACGACGGATTTAATCAACCGTACAATTTGAGGATACAGCATGATAACCGTGAAATTCAGCCGGCGAGCTTTATGCATGGGGGATGATGTAAATAATGGCGTGTATAGAATTAAAATGGCTGACGGCGCATCGCTCGGGGACTTAATGGAAGTAATTCTGCACGGCGGCAGCGGCAATGGCTGGCCCGTTCCCCAGACCTCGGAAATCGGCTGGGTCATTTATGCAAACATCGGCAAAATCGCCGACGTTTCCCATGACAAAAAGCGTATTGTTTGTTATGTCGATGAGAAAATGCAGCTTTCTGCGCTGGGGATCGCCTGGACGTTCGGCGAGCGGCAGGGAAAAGAACCGGACATGACTTGGCTGGCCAGGCTGTTTGCCGAATAGCGGCTGCAGCCTGTGCGGAGGCGCTCCTTCGGGGGCGTCTTTTTATTTTTTGTGGGTGGAAAAGCGGAACAAACGTGGAATAATATCGGTTTTTACAGTTGAATTGCGGGAGAGACGCCCTTATGCAGCGGAATAATGTCAGATCGGATATGAAGATTAGGCTCGTCCGCAGTCGGAAGCGGAGAGCCGTCCTGCATAAAGGGTGAACACGAAAGATCTGCAGAGCCGAAGCGGTAAGGCAATATAATAAGACGACGGTCGGAGCTTAGCCCTGAATAAAGGAGACATCATTATGAACAGCATTATCGCGCGAGTCGCAACAGCGCTCCTGATTGACTACTCCAGCGTTTATTATATCGATCCTAAGACAGGCTTTTATGAATGCTACAGTACGAACCAGGGCTATAAGAAGCTGGAGCTGCATTCGTCCGGGAAGGACTTTTTTGCCGACTGCCAGCGGGATATCAAGGTTGTTGTCTGTGCTGAAGACAGAGAGTCGGTTTCCGCCGCCTTGACCCGCGAGTCCTTGCTGGGACAGCTGCAGAACAAGGACGCGGTTTCTATCGTCTACCGTCTGATGATTGACGGAAATCCGGTCTACCATACCATGCGCATTCTCCGGGACGCTTCGGAAGGAGACGAGTGTTTGATTCTCGGCGTGCTGAACGTGGACGAGTCTGTCAGGAGCGGCCATAAGACCAGGACTTACAACGCCATCGCCAAAACGCTGGCTGACCGCTATGCCACGATATATTACGTAGATCTCGCCACAAACCACTATGTAGAGTATTCCGCCAGCAACGACTATAAGGAACTGGAAGTGCCGGCGGAGGGCAGCGATTTCTTCTCCGATACTTATAAAAACGTAAAGCGCTTCATTCATCCTGAGGATGTGGAAAGAACAGAAAAAATTGCCGACAAGAACTATATGACCTCGGTGACGGAAAACGGCCGGACGCTGCAGATGGATTACCGTCTGTCCATGAACGGCGGTATTCACTATGTGAGACTCATGGCGGTGCGCACCGACGATAACAACCATCTGATTATCGCTCTGGAAAATATTGACAGAGAAAAGAAAAATCAGGAAGCGCTGAAGGCCATCTCAGAAAAAAACGTCGTCTTCTCACAGATTGCGGAGAGCCTGGCCGGGCAGTACGGCATGATCTATTATATCGACACCGAGACGGATAAGTATATCGAATTTACCGCCCTGCAGGAGTATAAGAAATTCAATATCAATCCCTCCGGCAGCGATTTCTTCGGCACTTCGCAGCGCAACGTCAGCGCTATCATTCATCCTGCCGACAGGGAACGGGTATTCGCGGCGCTCGACAGGAAAACGATGATGGCCGCGATGCAGGAAAACAACACCTTTTCCATTACTTACCGGCTGATGCTCCCCAACGGCAGCAGCTATACCCGAATGTCGGTGTTTTGGGCCAGAGACCGCAAGCATCTCATCATGACCGTGAGGGATATCGAGCATGAAATGGCCAAGGAAAAGGCGCTGGAAAAGACGCTGAAGGAGAACGCGACCTTCTATCAGATTGCCGCCAGCCTGGCTAACCAGTACGACACGATCTACTATGTCGACATGCTCAACGACCACTATATCGAGTTTTCGTCGACTGATGTGTATAAAAGTCTGGACGTGCAGCCTTCCGGGGACGACTTCTTTAAGGAAGCCATAATCAACATCAAACGCGTGATCTATCCCGAAGATCGGGCTGCATTTATGCATATACTGGAAAAACCTACTATGCTCCAGATGCTGCGGGATAAGCATATGATCACTCATACCTATCGGCTGATGATCGGCGAGGAGATCATGTACGCCCGGCTGTCCGCCATCTGGGCGACCGACAACAAGCATATCATTATCGGCGTCATGAACATAGACCGCGAGGTTCGCAAGGAGCAGGAGATAGCGGAAAAGCTGTATCTTGCCAACGAGAAGGCTCACCGCGACGCCATGACGGGCGTCAAGAACAAGGCCGCCTTTAAGGAGTGCGAAGACGAACTGCAGAGGCAGATTCGGGAAGGAAAGGCCGAGGATTTCGCCATTGCGGTCTGCGACGTGAACGGTCTGAAGATGATCAACGACACTTACGGCCATAAGGCCGGCGACGAACACATAATCAAGGCCTGCAGGATGATTTGCGACATATTCCAGCACAGTCCGGTATACAGGACGGGCGGCGACGAGTTTGTGGTGATACTTAGCGGACGCGATTATTTAATCCGCAGGGAGTTGGTTTTAGCGCTGCACGACCGCTCCGTGGAGCATATCCGCACGAACGAGGTCGTCGTTTCCTGCGGCTCCTCCGATTACAGGCCTGGCGAGGACATCGATTTCCACAGTATGTTTGAACGCGCCGACGAACTGATGTATAAAGAAAAGCAGCTGCTCAAGGGCATGGGATCGATCACCCGGGAAGACGCAGAGATTGCCGCCAAGCCGGTGTTTGCGGATGAAAACGCGGATATCCTGCGTCTCAAGCGGCATATCCTCATCGTGGAGGACGAGCATATCAACCGGATGATGCTGGGCGTCATGCTGGAGGATTGGTTCGAACTGCTGTATGCCGCCGACGGAGTCGAAGCTTTGGAGCAGATCAGGACCCATAAGGAAGATCTTGCCCTGGTGCTGCTCGATCTTCAGATACCCAAGATGAGCGGCATGGAAGTGCTGAAAGTTGTGAAGGGGGAAAAAGATCTCGAGGATATTCCCATAATTGTAATGACCGCGGAGCAGAGCGCGGAGGTCGAATGTCTCAAGATCGGGGCCATCGACTTTATTCCCAAGCCCTATCCTTCGTGCGAGATCGTCCAGGCGCGCGTCAACCGCTGCATAGAGCTTTCCGAAAAGCGGAACATCATCGAGACGACCGAGCGGGACAGTCTGACGAATCTGTTCAACCACGATTATTTCCTCCGCTATGTTCGGATCTACGACCAATATTACGCCGATAAGCCTATGGACGCCATGGTGCTGGACGTCAATAATTTCCATGTGCTCAACGAGCGCTACGGCAAGCAGTACGGAGACAGCGTTCTGGCACGGATCGGAGTCCGGGTCCGCCAGATTGCGCGCGAGGTCGGAGGCGTAGGCTGCCGCAGAGGGGCGGACACCTTCCTCATCTACTGCCCCCACCGGGAAGATTACGAAGCCCTTCTGGACAAAGCTTCCGAGGGCCTGGCCGGCGAGGACGTTTCTGAAAACCGCGTGCGCCTGCGCATGGGCGTCTATTCCAACGTTGACAAGACGCTTGAAATCGAGCGCCGCTTCGACTATGCGAAGGTGGCCGCGAATTCGGTGAAGAGCGGTTATCGGAAGGCCGTCGGCATCTTTGATACGGATATGCATGAGGCGGAGCTGTACAGAGCGCGTCTGCTGGAGGACTTTAAGCCGTCCCTGCAGGACCGCCGCTTCACGGTACACTTCCAGCCTAAATTTGATATACGCCCCGATAAGCCCGTACTTTCCAGCGCGGAAGCTCTGGTGCGCTGGAGTCATCCCGAGTTGGGCATGATCAGTCCCGGCGTTTTCATCCCTCTGCTTGAAGATAACGGTTTGATTCTGGAGCTCGATCAATTCGTTTGGTGCGAAGCGGCAGCCAGAATCAGGGACTGGAAGGATCGTTTCGGCTGGTCCGTGCCGGTTTCGGTCAATGTGTCGCGCATCGATATGCTTACCCCGAATCTGACGGATATCTTTAAGGATATTTTGGAAAGATACAGCTTGACTACCGACGATCTGATTCTGGAAATTACCGAGTCGGCCTATACAGGCGACGCCGAACAGGTTATTTCCACAGCCAAGGATCTGCGCGGCATAGGCTTCCGCATAGAGATGGACGATTTCGGCACCGGTTATTCGTCCCTGGGCATGCTTTCGCACCTTCCCATCGACGTGCTCAAGCTGGATATGAGCTTTGTGCGCAGCGCTTTCGGGAAAAATCGGGACCTGCGCATGATCGAGCTGATTATCGATATCGCCGATTACCTGCATGTGCCCATCGTAGCCGAAGGCGTCGAAACCGAAGAGCAGTACCTGGTTCTGAAGACGATGGGCTGCGACTTCGTGCAGGGCTATTACTTCTCGAAACCGGTAGCACCCGAAGCTTTCGACCGCTTCCTTATTGAGCGCGCTGAAATTAAAACGGAAATAACGCCGGCGCAGAAGAAGGCTTATATGAGCGTCTCCAAGGCTCTGACCGGCGGCTTTGAGAGCGTATTCTATGTAGATTTAGTCACGGATTGCTGTATTGAATTTTGTGTGGGCAGCGGCGGCGAGCTCGAAATCCGTCCCGGCGGAGCTGATTTATTCTGCGCCGCTCGGGAGAAAATGCTGGAGGGCGTGAATGAGGCCGACGCTCAGAAGTTGGGAGAGGCGCTGGCAAAGGCCAATCTGATACGCCTGGCAGAACAGGAGGAAGCTTTCGCCCTGTCCTTCCGCAAAGAGAAAAACGTAGCGCAGATTTCTTATTCGCTGCAGACCGTAAAGACGCGGGAAAGCGATAATCACCACATTGTGATCGGCTTGAAGCCGGAATAAAGGCCGCCGCGGAAACCAATGTCACAAAGTTAAGGCAATAACTTGTTAAAAATGGCACAAGAGCATTTCTGCATTAGGCTTGTAAATGTTTCCTCTGTCATTCTGAGTGCAGCGAAGATTTTTTCAAGCGACAGCCTGTTTTTGCTTAAATTACCGACATTGCCGCGGAAACGGGCGATTTCGCCCGCGGGCCGGGGAGGCTTTCGATATGTCCGCCTGCACGGGGGAGTTCCTCATTTTCCGCAGGCGCATATCGGTACCGGACTGCAGAGCCGGCCGGTAAGTTCGAAGAAAAGGCTTTCTCCTGCGGCTAACGCGGAGCGGGACGTTATGCTGAATTGAAGCTTGCGGAGACTGTCAATGCAATTGATCCATGCCGATATCGTTTATTCCCAAGATCGGGAACATCTGGCGGCTCACCCTGACAGCTATATCGCTGTGGAAAAGGGCACGGTCAAAGGAATATGGCCGGTAATTCCGGAGGAATATAAAGACGTTCCGCTCGCCGATTACGGAGAGGGGACGCTCATTCCGGCTTTTTCAGACCTCCATGTTCACGCTCCCCAGTATCTGAACCGGGGGATCGGCAGCGATCTCCTGCTGGCGGAATGGCTTGAAAAATGCACCTTTCCGCTGGAGATGAAGTTTGCCGACCTTGAATTTGCCAAGCTTGCTTACGATGTTTTCATCGATGATATGATCGCCAACGGAACGCTGCATGCCTGCGTTTACGGGACGATCCATTCAGAAGCGACCTCATATCTTATTGAACAGATGGATCGCCGGGGAATTAAGGGTTTTGTCGGCAAGGTCAATATGGATCGCAGCGCGCCGGCGGAGCTCACCGAAGATACGGAAAGGTCTGTTCGTGAGACCGAGGCTTTCCTGGAAAAATTTGGCGGCAACAAAAATACGAGGCCGCTGCTCACTCCCAGATTTGCGCCGTCCTGTACGCGCGAACTTATCGGAGCTCTGGGCCGGCTCGGCCAAAAGTACGGGGTGGGGATGCAGACCCATTTAGTTGAATCGAGGTGGGAAGCGGAGCAGGCCCGTCTGTTGTTTCCGCAATGCAGCTGCGATACCGAAATTTATGAGAGAGCCGGGCTTATGGATAACGGACCGGTCATAGGCGGCCACTTTATATTCCCGTCCGCGGAGGATATCCGCACCATGGAGAAATACGGCGGCTATGCCGTTAACTGCCCGGACGCGACGGTCAGCGTAATTGCCGGCATCATGCCGAGCGGGGCTCTGCTCGACAGGGGAATAAAAATCGGTTTAGGCAGCGACGTCTCGGCGGGACACCATATCGGCGTTTATACGCAGGCCGCCCGCGCGGTTCAGCTCTCCAAGCTCAAGAGCTTCTATGAGCCCGACGGCAATCGCCCGATTACCTTTCCAGAGGCCTTCTGGATGGCTGCGAAACAGAGCGGGGAGCTTTTCGGCGGCGTCGGCTCTCTCGAGCCCGGTTCGGTCTTCGACGCAATAGTTATCGGCGGGCTTTCCGACGCGGCCCGGAAACTTTCGCCGGAGCAGACGCTCGAAAGGTTCTGCTATATCGGAACCAAGGAAAACATCAAGGCCCGCTATATAAACGGCCAGGCTTTATGAGCTGAGATGTGAGGAGACAGTATTTATGGCTGATTACGGATTGAAAAACAGAGTCGCTCTTATAACCGGAGCCAATAATCCGCAGGGTATCGGAGCAGCGACGGCTTTGGCCTTCGGCCGCGAAGGCGCCAAGGTGGCTTTGGTATATAAAAAAATTTTCCGGCCCTTTGACGAAACCAAAACCGACAGAAACGGGGCGGACAGATATTATCAGGCCAACGCGGGGAATGTGGATAAAGTAGAAAACAGGCTCAGTGCGATTAACGCCGATTATCTGATTCTGGAAGGCGATATCTCCGAGGAAAAAGGCGTTGAAAAAATCTATGCGGCGGTTTTGGAGCGCTTCGGAAAGGTTGATATTCTGGTCAACAATGCCGCGATTGACGATGAAAACGGTTTTGACACAGTAGAGAAGATTACTCGGGACGTTATTGACGCTACTTTTGCCGTCAATGTGCGCGGAAGCCTTTTGATGACGAGGGAACTCATCAAGCGCCGCGACGATTACGGCCGAGTTATCAATATTTCCACGGACGCGGCCCAGATTTTTGCCGGTCAGATTACCTACGGGGCCAGCAAGGCCGCTTTGGAGGCGCTCACCCGCAGCGTGGCCCTTGAGGCGGCCAAATACGGAATTACCGTGAATTGCGTCGCCCCCGGTCCCACTCAGACGGGCTGGATTGACGCCGATCTGGAAAAAGCGGTCCTGCCCATAATTCCTATGGGCAAACTGATTCAGCCGGAAGATATTGCCGATACTATTTTGTTTTTGGCAAGCGAGAGGGCAAGGATGCTGACCGGGCAGGTGATTAAAGTGTCCGGCGGCCACGCTCTCTGATTACCGATTTGTCCGAAAACGGCTCTTTCGGCAGGCGGCAATGTCATTAAGCTAAAGCGATATTTTTGCTGATAATGCCGCTATGCTTGCTGAACGATGCCTGCGGGTTTTCCCCTGGCATTGAGAGCGCAGCGAAGAATCTAAAAAGCATGTTCTGCATGTTTTCGCTATGCCGGTTTTGTTTTGCACTTCGCTCCGCGACTGCGCTTCGCTCGGACGCTCGCTTCAGTGCAAAACAAAACCTGTGCAAAACATGTATGCTTAAAGCCTGTTTTTGCTTAACTTACAGTTAGCGCGTCTATATGTACAGGCAGGACCTTTTTAACGGCGAAGTTTCAAAAGACAGACTCAGCGCAGGTGCGGCTGTTAAACCTGCCGGCGCCGTACGGAAACGGCGGTCCGCTGTCAGAAATATGCGCCGATATATGAAGAAAAGCGGGAGGCTTGATTCATGCTGGAAAAACTATTTCATTTGAAGGAGAACGGTACTAACGTCAGGACCGAACTCCTGGCCGGGCTGACAAGCTTTACGGCGATGGCCTATATCTTGGCCGTTAACCCCGGCATACTCTCTGCTTCGGGAATGGAGTTCGGCAAGGTTTTTGCCGCCACGGCCCTTGCCTCTGCCATCGCCTGCCTGGTCATGGGACTGGTGGCTAATCTGCCCTTCTGCCTCTCGGCGGGCATGGGACTGAACGCATTTTTTGCATATACCGTCTGCGTCGGCATGGGGTATTCCTGGAAGTGGGCCCTGTCCGCTATTTTTGTGGAGGGCGTCATCTTCGTACTGATGACCTTTTTCAATATCCGCGAGGCTATGGTCAACAGCATACCGACCAGCCTCAAGCATGCTATCGGAGCGGGCATAGGCCTGTTTATCGCCTATATAGGCCTGAAGAACGCCGGGCTCATTATCGCCGATCCCCAAGGCACGATCACTTCGCTAAGTCCGGAATGGTTTAAGGGAACGGCCGGTCTGGCCATGTGCGGACTGCTGGTTACCGGAATTCTTCTGAATTACAAGGTCAAGGGCTCTCTGCTGCTCGGCATTCTGCTGACGACGATCCTCGGCATTCCCATAGGCATAACTCAATATGCCGGCGGCTCCTACCTGCCGACCTCGCCCTATTTCTGCGATTTCGCTTTCACGGAGATATTCTCCAGCGGCAAGTCCTTATCCGACTTCTGCGTGGTGGTGTTTACGTTTTTGTTCATTGATATGTTTGATACGGTAGGAACGCTGATCGCCTGCGCCGGCAAGTCCGGCATCATCCAGGAGGACGGCAGCATTCCCAACTGCAAGCAGGCCCTGCTGGCCGACGCGGTCGGCACTACCGCCGGCGCTATGCTGGGAACCTCCACGGTCACTACCTTCGTCGAAAGCGCCTTGGGCGTGGCCGAAGGCGGACGCACCGGCTTGACCGCCGTCACGGCGGCGGCGCTGTTCCTGGCGGCCCTTTTCCTGGGGCCTCTGTTCGGCTCGATCCCCGGCGCGGCCACCGCTCCGGCCCTGATCATCGTGGGCTTGATGATGATTCCCCCCATCGCCAAGATTGATTTTGAGGATTATTCCGAGTCCATTCCCGCCTTTTTGACGATCATCTTTATGATCTGCGCTTCCTCGGTCTCCGACGGCATCATGTTCGGCGTCATGTTCTATGTGTTCAACAAGCTGGCCGCCCGCAAATTCAGCGACATCAAGCCCACCCTCCTGGTGATAGCCGCTTTATTCTTCGTCAAGATAGGCCTGAGCGTCTTCTCAGTATTATAGCCCCCCCAGCGAGGCAAAGAACAGGCCGGCCTGCTCCGCAGCCCGGCCGCGATTTGAAAAGCATGTCCGAAAAAGGCATGCTTTTTTGTTTTGGCGGGTGACGGCGGTACAGCCGAATTGCTGAAGCGTTATAAGGCTGTCATGCAGACTGTAAAAACAGTAAAGCCATGAATAGGCAACGGGCTAATTACAGGAAGGATTTTAATTATGCTTCCGGGATTGAATTTGATGACGCCTGCAATGCGGCGCTTTCGATAATGGATATGCTGCAGAGGCTTCTTTAATTGGCTCGGAGGGAAATGCGGAAAATGGATATTTGGACAAGGCTGTACGAAAAGGCCAGGGAGCAATACCGTCCTGGGGAGGTAACTCCTTTTATTTACGCTCATCATGTGGTCTGTGCGATCGAAGCGGAAAACGGGGAGATTTATACGGGATTCTGCATCGAGGCCCTCTGCGGGGTAATGGAGCTTTGCGCCGAACGCGTCGCCGCCCTCAATATGTACGTCAACAGCGGGCAGACTAAGGCCAAACGCCTGATAGTCTTTCGGGATAAAGCGCCCGACGGAGGCGTCAGCGGAATGCCCTGCGGGGCCTGCCGCGAATTTTTGCTGCAGCTCAGCGAGGAAAACGAAAACCTTGAGATTATGGTTGATTATGAAAAGAGAGAGACGGTTCTGCTGAAGGATTTAATGCCGAACTGGTGGGGCAGGCAGCGTTATGCCGAGGCCAGGCAAAACGACTGAATTATTCCGTTCTTCCGCCGCGGTTTTGAAGTATGGCGATGGGCGGAGCGCGCAGGACGCTGAGAGGGCTGTCTCTGAAATTGTATCAGAGTGGATTTTTCAAGGCTTTTGCGTATATAATTGCCTGAAAGGTTTCGCTCGGAATTCTTCAATTAAGCTGACGGAGCGTCGGCGTTCATTCATTATAAGCAGGCAGGGCGGTTTATGAAAAGAAGCGGAATGAGAATATTATTGTCTGTAGGGATCGCATTGGTTTTGTGCGGCTTATTCTGCGCGGGAGGCAGGGCTGTGTTCGGCAAGGAACTGTTTAAATCTGAGAAGGTTACGGATTTTGAATATATTAAACTTCGTGAGAGCGGTATGCGCTTTCAGAACGAATACGAGCTCAACTGCAAAGGGCCTAAGACTGAAATTCTGTGCTATACGATTTTTTACTGCAGCGGCGAAGACGGCAGGAGGCTCGAAGGCAGCGCTTCCTGCGATACCGAGACCGTTATAAATATGCTCAACGAATACGGTTTTATCAAATGGGACGGTTTTAACGGCCCTCATCCCAAGTGGGTGAAGGACGGCGTTATGTTCAGAATGGAAGCCTCCGTAAACGGCGGCCGCGTCATAAAGGCCAGCGGCTCGCAGAACTTTCCCAAGCATTATCATGAGTTTATGCAGTGGATTAACGACAAAGTCAGGTCGTAATTTCAGCGTAAATGATGAAATGAAAACCTTTTTTCGGCTTTTCCTGAGCGATCGCCCCGTATGCAGGCTGATCTGATCCGGCGAAACAAAGGCTGCCGGGGCAGGATAACTGAGAGCTGTCTGCCGGCGGCGGGCTCGGGAAGGCGAATGAAAAGCTGAGGGCGGCGCGCCATGATCATACAGACGGGGATGCGCACGGATATTCCGGCGTTTTATTCCGAGTGGCTGATAAACAGAATACGGGAAGGATACGTGCTGACGCGCAATCCCTATTATCCGCGGCAGGTAACCAGGTACAGCCTCTATCCCGAGGTTGTTGACCTGATAGCTTTCTGCACCAAAAACCCCGCGCCGATGCTGCCGCATCTGGACGTGCTGAAGCCCTACGGACAGTATTGGTTTGTGACAATAACTCCTTACGGCCGGGACGTCGAACCCAACGTGCCCGACAAAGAGACAGTTACCGAGAACTTTAAGAGGCTGTCGGAGGCGGTGGGCGCAGACTGCCTGGGCTGGAGGTACGATCCCATCTTTGTGGACGGGGCCTATTCCGCGGCGTGGCATATCTCGACGTTTGCCAAGATGGCCAAGGAACTGTCCGGCTATACAAAGACCTGCGTTATCAGCTTTATCGACATTTATCAAAAGGTGAAGCGCAATTTCCCGGGGGTTGGGGAGGTCTGCCGCAGGGACAGACTGGAGATCGGCAGAGCCTTCGTGGAAATTGCCGGAGAGTGCGGTATGACGGTTAAGCCGTGCGCGGAGGGCAATGAGCTGGAAGCCTATGGCGCGGACTGCTCCGGCTGCATGACCGTAAAGACCTACGAAACGGCGCTGCAGGCCGCCCTGACCGTGCCGAAGCAGGGCCGGAATCAGAGAAACGGCGAGTGCGCCTGCCTGCTGGGTGCGGACATCGGAGCCTATGACACCTGCGGCCACCTGTGCCGCTACTGTTACGCCAACGCAAACGCCGCGCTGGTTAAGAAAAATATGCGCAGGCACGATCCGAGTTCGCCGTTTCTGATCGGCGGCAGCCTGCCCGGAGACGAAATCCGTCCAGCCAGGCAAGCGAGCTGGCGGGGCCGGCAGCTGGGCCTGGAGCTGTGAAGCTGCCGGAATCTTTGACGGCGCTTTTTTTACGCAGAGCCTTTGAACGCATGAAATTACCTGCGCAGTGAAGAATAATACAGGCCTTGTTATTCTGAGCGCAGCTAAGAAAAACGCAGGCTCTGTCATTCTGGGCGCAGCGATGAATCTGAGTTAATAGGTTTATAAAAATGCTTTTTGGCTTTGAACGTACGGCTTTCTGCCGTAAGGTCAGGTCAAGTTTTTATTTGAGGAGAAGGCCGTTATGTTTGCTTTTATTTGGCCGATAGTTTTAGTCGTTTTAGCAAATGTGCTTTATCAGATATGCACGAAATCTGTGCCGGCGGAAATAAATCCTTTTGCGTCGCTCATTTTTACATATTTGACAAGCGCCGCCGCTACAGCTGTTATATATTTTTTGCAGAGCGGCAAGTCGAATCTGATTGAAGAATACGGCAAACTAAACTGGACGTCGTATGTATTGGGATTGTCTATTGTGGCTTTGGAGGCAGGCTGGATCTACGCCTACAAAGCCGGCTGGGAGATCAGCAAGGGCTTTATAGTGCAGAGCGCTTTCATAAGCTTAATCCTTCTTGGCGTAGGCTATCTGCTTTATCAGGAGGCGTTTACCTGGAACAAGGCGCTGGGCGCAGCTGTTTGTCTGATTGGACTGGCGCTGATCAATTACAAGTGAATTCCCGTCTGCGCTCTTTTCAAACTGCGCGCCGCCCTGCCCGCAGGAGTTGCCGGAAGCCGCCGCCGGCTGCGCGGCCGTCGGTATTGTCTCTGTCCGCGAATGCGCCGTTTTAATATTTGGGGATAGCATACTTAAACAAAATGTGATAAAATTACATCTTGTAAGCAGAATTACAGATGAGGTTGACGTATGCATCAAAAGGAGTGATAAACAATGCCTAACCGGGAGCGGCCGCTTTACTCGCGGGAAGGTATAAAGCGCGAAGGACGGCCGGCGGCGGGGGAAGGAACGGACAATAGCGATTTTGATGCGGGAAATGTGGTATGAAGCAGCAGCAGTTTATCTTCAAAAGTGAGAGCGAGCTTGAGAGCGAACTTAAGAAAATTCTCGGCTGGTACCAAAGCGGTAATTTCTCGGCTCTTCTGATTCGGATATATACGGAGCTTCTGGATCAGTCTATGATCGAGAAAACCAGCGCCAAGATTGGCGAGATACTGCCGGAAGCGCTTATTGTCGGCTGTTCTTCTTACGGAAATATTGTAAACGGAGATTTCTCCGGCGGCTCTGTCGCCGTTATCTGCACCGCATTCGAATGTCCGTCGACAAAGATTGAGATCCTTCAATATCCTCTGTGCGCCGATTCACAGATTGAAGTGACCGAGAAGCTCTGCGAGGAGGTAATACGTCGGCCCTGGGTTAAAGGCGTGGAGCTGCTGGTAACTATCCGCGGCATGTCGGTGACGGCGCTCTGCGAGGGCCTGTCAGAATTGCCCGACGGCGTCCAGGTTTTCGGCGGCGGCGCTTTTTGCCAGAATTTGGAGCATAACGACGCCTGTGTATTCTCTAGTGCGGGAAGTTATCAAGAGAAGGGGATTGTCTTTATTCTCTTCGGCGGAGAAGATCTCCGTATAGAATCGACCTTCCTTACCGGCTGGAAGCCGGTCGGTCAGTATCTGGACGTGACTGCGGCAGATGGACCTATACTGAAGGAGCTGAACGGCAAACCCGCTTACGATACTTATTACAAATACCTGCACATTAAAAACGACGAAAATTTCTTTTTCAACACTTTGGAGTTTCCGTTTTTGTACCGCTACAACGGACTCGATATCATGCGCGCGCCGACAGCCAGCAATCCGGACGGCTCTCTGACCATGACGGCCGATATCAGCAAGGGCGTGAGCGCCCGGATCGCTTACGGCGACCCCTGGACGATTCTCAGCTTCGCCTGGCAGCAGGGCAACGAGCTGCTGCAGTTTGCGCCCGAATGCATCAGCGTATTTTCCTGCGCCGCCAGACGTACCTTTTGGGGCGACACTGACGTCGGCAAAGAGACGGAGCCCTATCAGGCTGTAGCTCCGACTTCCGGTTTTTATACCTCGGGAGAGTTTCTGCGCACCAACGGTTTAGTCAACCAGCACAATGTCACTCAGGTGATTGCAGCCATGCGGGAAGGGCCGGCGAAGCCCCATCCGGCACGGGAAATAGCCATGGCCAGTCACAAATTTGAGGGAAAGATCTCCATGATTAACCGTATGGCGACCTTTATTAAGGCGACGACTGAGGAACTTATGGAGGCTAACCGCAGACTCAAAGAGCTGAGCGTGACCGACGCCATGACCGGGGTCAAAAACAAGACCGCCTACTATGCCAGAATGGAAAAGCTGGATGCGGAAATTCAAGATGGCTTTACCGAATTTGCCATGGCGGTATTCGACCTCAACGGGCTCAAAGAGATCAACGACAGCCTGGGTCATGAAGCGGGCGACAGGTATATCAAAAAAGCCTGCAAGATCATCTGCTCCAAATTCAAGCACAGTCCGGTCTACCGAATGGGCGGCGACGAGTTTGTGGCCATTCTTGAAGGCGAAGATTTCGAGCGCCGTGAAGAATTGCTTTCCGCTTTTGAAAAGCAGATGGACGCCAACCTGAAGCAGGGGAAGGTTTCTATCGCTTCCGGATATTCGAGCTTTGATCCCGCTCAGGACAAGAGCTACCATACGGTAATGAAGCGCGCGGACAATAATATGTATCAGCGCAAGCGTCAGATGAAGGAAATAAATCGGTAATATCGGCAAAAGCGTATGTGCGCCGCAGTTCTGCGGCGCATTTTGCTGTCTGTAAGCGGCGGAAAGAAGGGTGTTTCGAGGTGAAGCGCGGTGCGGTGTGAAAGCAAAGCCGCCGTCGTTACGGGCGGCGCCAGCGGTATAGGCAGGGCGGCTGCGGAGGCTTTTCGGCGGCGGGGAACCGCCGTGCATATTATTGATATTAAGCCGGGAAACTGGTTTGTCGGCGACGTTGGCGACAGAGAGACGCTGGAGCGTTTTGCCGCTCAGGTAATTGAACGGTCCGGACGGGTCGATTATCTGATCAATAACGCTCTGCCGCTGATGAAGGGCATAAATGAGTGCAGCTATGAGGAATTTCAGTATGCCCTGTCCGTGGGGATAACCGCGCCTTTTTATCTTACTAAGCTTCTGGCCCCTTATTTTGCTCCGGGAGCGGCGGTAATCAATATTTCTTCCTCCCGCGACCGCATGAGCCAGCCGCAGACGGAAAGCTATACCGCCGCCAAGGGAGGCATTGCCGCACTTACTCACGCCATGGCGATCAGCCTGGCCGGAAAGGCCCGGGTGAACAGCATCTCTCCCGGCTGGATCGATACCACGGGCTCGGAAATATCGGGAGCGGACGCTCTCCAGCAGCCGGTCGGCCGCGTGGGCAGGCCGGAAGATATTGTAGAAGCGATACTCTTTCTCTGCTCCGAAAAGGCCGGTTTCATTACCGGTGAGAATCTCTGCATAGACGGCGGCATGACCAGGCAGATGATCTATCATGGCGAAAACGGCTGGTCTTACAAATAGGCCCGGGCCTTGACTTTGCCGCCGCCGTAAAGCCATGCGCGGACGGATTTAGGCAGAAATAATATCCGGCCGAGGGCACTACGGTCATTCTGGGCGCAGCGAAGAATCTTCAGGCGATAACGGCTGCCGTTCTGTCGGTTTAGGCTTGCCAGTTAATGATACATAAGTAAAATATCAATATAAATACTTCCCGGCAAGGAGCGGCAATATGGCCTCTATGAACATACTGATCGGCTGCGAATTCTTCCGCAGACTGCGCGAAGAAAACCGCTGTTATGTGGATAAAACCGCCTTTATCGAGGAACTGCTCTCTGCCAATCAGGCTTTGGTTTCATTGATAACCCGTCCCCGGCGCTTCGGCAAGACGCTGACTATGACGATGCTGCAGGATTTTTTCGATATCCGTCAGGACAGCCGGGCCATATTTGAGGGACTGACAGTTTCCCGCAATACCGAGCTCTGCGAAAAATGGATGAATCAGTATCCGACGGTTTTTCTTTCTTTGAAGAGCATTGAGGGACGAAATTACGATTTAGCCTGCGCTCGTATGTCGAGTTTGCTGCAGAGATTGTATAAAGAACACGCTTATCTGCTGAAGAGTGAAAAAATAACCGCCGCGGATAAAAAGCAGCTGACGCTGTTTATTGATGGAGAAGGCTCGGAAAATGATATTTCGGATGCTTTGCAGTTTATTTGTTATGCGCTTGAGGCGCATTGGGGCAAGCCGGCTATTCTGCTGATAGACGAATACGACGTGCCGATAAGCTGCGCCGAGCAGAACGGCTATTATAAAGAGATGGTCGGCTTTATGCGCAATTTCTTAGGAACAGCACTGAAGACCAGTACGTCGCTTAAATTTGCTGTGCTTACCGGCTGTCTGCGCATAGCCAAGGAGAGCATCGTTACCGGTTTAAACAATTTCAGATGCTATGGCATATCCGACGGCGCCTTTGCCGATAAAATAGGCTTCACGGCTCAGGAGGTCAGAGCGCTGCTCGATTCTGCCGGTTTATCGGAAAAAGAAGCTGCTGTTAAGGAATGGTACGACGGCTACCGCTTCGGCGACAAGACGGAAATATACTGTCCCTGGGATGTTCTCTTGTATATATGCGATCTGCAGTACAGTCTTTCGGCCAAGCCTCAGGCCTATTGGAACAATACCAGCGGCAATGCCATTGTGCGGACGCTGATAAACAGGGCCGAACGCAGCGAACTTCGCGTAAAAATCGAGAAGCTGATTGAGGGCGGCGCTATCGAAGAAAAGCTGACCGAAGATATGACCTATGATATTGTGTATAAAAATGAGCGCAATATCTGGACGATGCTTTATCTGACAGGTTATTTGACTAAAGCTCCCCAACAGCCTGACAGTGAGCTTACCGCTCTGGTGATTCCCAACAAAGAGGTTCGACAGATATTTACGGATACGGTTTCACTGTGGTTTGAAGACAGAATTGCCGACAACGATCTGGCCTCT